>JBJTTC010000170.1:0-10110 GCA_046079965.1 Sediminibacterium sp.
ATTCCGTAAGTCATTATTAATACCAAACATACTAACATGAGAAAACTTTTTTTGATGGTATGCTTGTGCATTGCAGCGACGCAAGTTTGGGCACAAGGTAGTAAAACCATTACCGGAAGAGTAACCGACGAGAAGGGTGTACCTCTTTCCGGTGCCACCGTATTTGTTAATGACCGCCTGGCTAAGCAAACAGATAGTGAAGGTGGTTATTCAATTGTAGTTCCTGCCGGAACTAACAAATTCACCGTAAGTTATATCGGATTTGCCTCCAGAGAAGTTGACCTTGGTAACAAGACCCAAGTCAATGTAGCGCTTCTTTTAGAGGACAAATTACTCTCTGAAGTAGTTGTTACCGGTGTGGGTTCAGCTACCAGTAAGAAAAAATTGGGAATTTCTGTTGAATCTGTTAACATCAACAATCAGGTTAAGGTTCCTACCGCGGACGTAGCTCAGCAATTGGTTGGTCAGGTTCCAGGAGCATTGATTGCCAGTACCAATGGTAACCCAGGTCGTCCTTTGAATATTATGTTAAGAGGTATTAATTCAGTACAGGGTAGCACGCAACCGATGATTTTGATCGATGGAATTGAAGCCCGTGGTACCAGTCTTCAGTCAATTGACCTTAATATCATTGAACGTGTCGAGGTAGTTCAAGGTGCTGCTGGTGCATCACTATATGGTGCACAGGGAGCTAATGGAGTTATCCAATTATTCACCAAAAAAGCTAAAGCAGGTAAATTCAATATTGATTTTTCTACCAGCTATGCTCAGAATGAGTTGTTGAATGTTGGTGGATTATCCAAAGCGCAAACACATGCTTTTGGTACGGATGCTAATGGAAATGTATTAACAGGTTCAGGTGCCATTATGACGCTAGATCCTGCGACACTGGTTTACAACGGTGACGTGGTTTATAACGCACTTGGGACAACCAGCTACCAGGAAAAACCATACAACAAGAACCTCTTGTATTATGATCATTATTCCATGTTCTTCCAAAGGACTCCAACAACCAATAATTCACTCACTATTTCAGGTTCCCGTGATAAGGTTGATTTCCTTTTCTCTGCTTCCAATAACAAACAGGAATCTACATTTGTAGGTAATGGCGGTGTGAACAGAACCAACCTTACCAGCAAAATCAGTTTTGACTTGATGAAAAACATGAAATTGACCAGCTTAACTCAATTGGTTTATACCAGAAATGACTTAAAGGATGCAACTGGAAGGGGCTTTGTTTTTTCTGTAAACAACGCTCGTCCTTTTGCTAATTTTTTACAAAGAGACCTTGATGGTAATCATGGAATCTTCTTCGGTGCTGCTGTTGGAGTAAATCATCAAAATGTTTTCATTCAGAATCAGTATTATGAAAATCTAACTGAAAGAATTGATTTAATTCAAACCATTAACTGGAATTATAAGCCTTTCAGATTCCTCGAGTTGGATGCTAAATATTCTATGAATTACACCAATAATAACAATACATACAAATACGAGGACCAGGCCAACAACAAGAATATGGTGCTTCAGAGTCGTTTTCTTGGAGCCAATTTGGGAACAGGAGCAACCACCGGTGAAATCGGAAATACTGTTAGCAGAACTACTTTCCAAAACTTCATAGGTACTGTTAACTTGAAATCTGATTTTGAAAGAGATTTTAATATAAAGCTGCCCATCCGCACTACTACTACGGTAGCATTTGACTACAGAAATAGTTTATTTAAACAATTTTATGCATGGGCTTATGACGCTCCCGGTTTCTTCCCCTGGAATGCAACACAAGCCGCAGTTCAGAGAGTTTCTACTGATTATATTGAGCCATTCATCACCTATGGATTCCTGGCCAACCAACGATTCGAGTGGGGTGATATTTTTGGTATTGCCGTAGGAGTAAGAAGTGACTTTTCTTCTGCATTCGGTTCAGGAAATAAAGCTCAAACATTTCCTAGAGGAGATGCCTTTCTTAACATAGGTAGTTTCAATTTCTGGAAGAATGGAAGTATCTCTAATATAATCTCAGACTGGAAAATACGTGCATCTTACGGAGAAGCCGGTATACAACCCGGAGCTTTCCAGCGTTTTGCAACATTGTCAACAGCCATCATAGGACCTAACAACCTTTTCAGATATAATATCACCAATCCGAACCCGGATTTATCAGTTGAGGTAAATAAAGAGAAAGAAATTGGAACTGATATCACCTTTAAACTGTTCAAAGGTAAATTTTTGAAAAATGCAAACTTCTCACTTTCATATTGGGAGAGAAGCACAGACAACGCGATTTACTCTGTAGATGCGGCCCCTAGTACTGGAGTAGGGGGAAGACTTGATAACTCATTTGGACTTGTTTCACAAGGTGTGCAAGCTTCATTGAATCTCTCTATGTTGACTACAAGAAACTTTTCTTGGGACTTCACTACCAACTACAGTAAAGCCAATTCAGAGATTGCTTATGTAAATGGTCCTCCTGTAATTCTGATTTCTTCTGCTGGATCTGTCGGAATTACGTTGACTCAGGGAATGCGTATTGGTCAGATTTTTGGATTCAGAATGATGAAAGAGTTGGATGAAGCAAATCCTCAAACAGGTAAACCATTCCTTTCAGCGGCTGATCAGGCGTTGCATGAAGTTGCCAACGGCTGGGTGGTTAATAAAGCTACAAAACAAGCTGTAGCCCTTCCAGGTCAATATCCTCTGGGTGATCCTAATCCGAAATTCAACATGAGTTTCATCAATAATTTCCGCATCAAAGATTTCGTAACTATCAATATGCAATGGGATTGGATCTATGGCAACAAACTCTACAATCAAACCAAACAGTGGATGTACCGTGATGGTATCCATAGTGAATATGGAAAGCCCATAACTATTAATGGCGAAACTCGTGCATTTACTGCTTTCTATAGAAGTATGTATGCAGGTGGAGCAGCCAATGGTACCAAGAACTATTTTATGGAAGATGGATCCTTTTGGAGACTTAGAAATCTGTCTGTCTCTTTCAATCTGTTGAAGATTTACCGTTGGAAAGCAGTTAGACAATTGGAATTAATTTTATCCAGCAGAAATGCACTCACATTCACAAACTACACTGGTATGGATCCTGAAGTAAGCTCAAGTACAGTTAACTCTGCATTTGACAGAGGTCTTGATCATAATACAGTACCTAATACCAGAACTTTCAGTGCTGGATTAAACATTGGATTCTAATATCAACCACTTCAAAAAGAAGCATTATGAAAAATAAATCACTTTATATCCTCTGTCTTTTTACATTGAGTATTTCTTTGGGCTGTAAAAAGCAATTGGACATATCAAACGTAAACCAACCTACTCCCGCTAGTGCGGTCAACGAGTCAGGTTTGATATCTCTTGCACAAGGGTCTATTTATAGAAATGGATTTTTCGATCTTAAATATTCAGATGGTGTCTATGGTCGTTTTTGGGCGGGAACCATGGGTTTTCAGGAACTCATGGGTGATGTCATCGGTGCAGAAGCTGCCAATGCCTTCATGAACCAGATTGGTTGTCCCAACAAGGTAATTTTGGACAATGGATCGGAGGTTATTAATCCCAACCAACCCAGAACACAATATGAATTAGTTCGTTATGCCAACCAGAATGCTCAGGCAGGCAGTAATACTACCTTCTATGAGTGGGCATATTCGTACAATATGATTACAGCTGCCAATGGTGTTTTACAGTTACTCGAAAAAGTAACTTTTACAGGGTCTGCTGCTTCGATTGCTACAAAAAGAGCTACCTTACTAGCCTGGGCTTATTGGTGGAAGGGATTTGCTTATGGTCACATTGGTTCTATTTATTATGCAGGTCTTATTCAAAATGCTTCAACAGCAGATGCATCAACTAATGGTAATTACGTTACCAAAGAAGCTATAATTGCAGAGTCAAATTCTAACTATGATAAAGCAATTACTGCTTTGGGCTTAGCTACATCGACTGCTGATTATACTTCGGTACTAAGTAGACTGATTCCAACACATGTTCAATTGGGAAGAGGTGGCGTTCTAACTCCTGCAATGTGGACTAGAACCATCAATACCATGAAAGCAAGAAATATTCTCGTGAATACTACGCTTGCCTCCATGACTGCAGCCCAATGGAACAATATATTGACACTGACTGCTAATGGTGTTACGAACTCTGATATGATCTTTACCGGCAGAACCAATGCGCTCGGAAGCTTTTTGGAAAGTACGGTCGCAGATAAAACATCGCAAAATGCAACTACTGGTTCCACCAATACCTACAAACTCAGTGAAAGATGGGTACAGGAATTTTTACCGGGTGACAAAAGAAGAGACAACAATGTTCTTACTTTGGCTAGTGTGGGGCTATTCAACAGTGATCGTGGTAACGCTTTCAATACCCGCTACACCCTTAAAAACCAAGGTAATGGCATGGCAGGTGTAATTGTTTATTCCAACCAAACTGCCGGTTTAAATGAAATCAATCTGGCTGCTACTTTTGAAGAAAACAACCTGATGCGAGCAGAAGCTCTTATTCAGACCGGACAAGTTGCTGCTGCTGCACCTTTAATCGATGCCGTGAGAACTTATCAGGGTGCCGGACTTGCCGCCTTATCAACCGGTCTCTCACAGGCAGATGCTTATGAGCAACTCAGAAGAGAGAGAAGGATAGCACTGGCATTTCAGGGTCTATCCTTCTACGATGCACGTCGTTGGGGAATAATTGAACCTAACACAGGCAGAACTGGTTGTACCGTAGTAACTTTTGCTGCAGCAGTTAATACCAATGCTACAATTATATACGGCTACCTGGATTATTGGGATGTACCAGACAATGAGTTGGCTTATAACCCTGCTGCTGCTGGTTCCGCACCTACCGCCAATCCAAAAAAATAATATCTTTCACTACCTTGTTTTACAAGCCCCTCTGTTAGTAGCAGGGGGGTTTTTTGTTCCAATACTTGCCGTCTAAAATACCAACTCGAGATAATGGTTATATAATTTTTATTATAATTTATATAAAGTTATTAAATGAAAGGAAGTAGTATAATGATTTAAAACGATATAATTTCGTACTCTTCCTTTAATTTAATCAACTTTTCAATGAAAAAAATCGCAATTCTATTGGGCTGTTTTGTACTAAGCATCGTACAGATCAATGCCCAGACAACCAAAACAGTGAGCGGTACCATCACCGATGAAAAAGGATTACCCCTTACAGGAGCAACCATCTCCGCCCTGGGTGATAATAGTTCAGTGATCTCAACCGCAGTTACAGATGCAAAAGGTAATTATTCCATCCGTGTAAGCGACCAGGTGAAAAGTATCCGTATCGCCTATGTTGGATTGGAAGAAAAAACAATTGCCCTTGGGGGAAAAACTTCCGTGTCTGCCCAATTACTTAGCACCGCATCCAACCTCAATGAAGTCGTTGTTGTGGGATATGGTGTACAACGCAAAAAAGACTTGACCGGTAGTATTTCTACCATTGGAGGTGATAAAGTTCGTGACATGCCTTTGCAAAGCTTTGATCAGGGTCTTTCCGGTCGGGCTGCCGGTGTGAGCATAACTATCCCCAATGGTGTAGTAAATAACCCACCTGTTATACGCATTCGTGGTGTGAATTCTATCAGTTTGAGTTCTTTCCCACTGGTTGTAATTGATGGTATTCCCACTTTCACAGGTGATGCTGGTAATAATGCTGCCAATAACGTGCTGGGTGATATCAATCCTGCAGATATTGAAAGCATTGATGTACTCAAAGATGCAGCTGCAGCAGCTATCTACGGTTCACGTGCCTCCGCAGGAGTACTTTTGATTACTACCAAAAAGGGAAAGCAAGGACGTGCAAAAGTGAATTACGATGCATGGGTAGGATTTACTACTCCTTTTAACCTGATTCCTGTTTTAGATGGACGCGAATATGAAACCATTAAGAATGAAGGTTTGACCAATGCCGGTACACCACCCAATGGAACCACTCGTGGTTTCTATCCTTATATCGGTCGTGATGGAAATCCTGTAAGCACCAATTGGTACGATGTTATTTATCGGACCGGTATTTCACAAAACCACAACGTGAGTGTGTCCGGAGCCAACGAAAAGACAAATTACTTCTTCAGCGCGGCATATACCAAGCAAGAAGGTTTCATCCGCCAGAATGATTTTACTCGATTGAACGCAACCATGAGTCTTGACCACAAAGTGAACAATCGACTTACCATCGGTGGCAAGTTCCAATATGCCAATAGCAATAATACCGGGGTTAACTCAGGATCAGTCCCTGGTGGCGCTTTCGCAACCTCCGGTATCGCTCGCCTAGGCTTCAATCTAATGCCCAATGTTCCAATCTTCCTGAACGATGGTAGCTACAACATCAATAGAGTGAACAACCAAATTGGACAAGCCGCAAATGTTACTTTGCTCCAATTCACCAATCCTCAAGTACTGCTTGACTTGAATTCGTTCAGCTCATTGTCCGAGAGGGTTTTAGCCAACGCTTATCTTGGTTTTAAAATTGCGGAGGGATTAACTTTCCGCTCGACTTTCGGAATAGATAACCTGAATGCTGTTAACAAATCCTTCCTAAACGCCCTACATGGAGATGGTGTAACCGTTGGTGGTAGTGTATTCAATACGCTGCAAACCTATCGCCGCTGGAACTGGACCAATGTTTTGAATTACACTAAATCATTCGGAGACCATAACATATCTGCACTGGTAGGAACAGAAGAACAATACACTTTTCAGGAAGGTTGGGGAGCCAACCGCCAAGGGGTAACCGATCCTTTTTACAATGAATTCCAGGGTGGTTTCAACACCATCCTTCCATCCGGAAACTTCCTGGGCGAAAATTATCTGGTTTCCTATTTTGGTCGCGTCAACTATGACTATAAGAAAAAATACTTATTGTCCATCAATGGTCGCAGAGATGGCTATTCTGCCTTTTCACCAGAAAACAAGTATGGTAACTTCTGGGGGGCTTCTGCCGGTTGGGTAGTGAGTCAGGAAAAGTTTTTCGAAAATGCCCGTCTTGATAGGGTTTTTAGCAATTTTAAACTTAGAGGATCATATGGTATTGTAGGAAATAACCAAGGTATTGGAGATTTTGCTTTTTATAGTTTCTTCAGCAGCGGACTGTATGCAACGAATCCATCACTGTTTTTCTCACAAGCAGGCAACCGTAATTTACGTTGGGAAACGAGCAAGAAGACTGATATCGGCTTAGAAATGGGATTCTTCAAAGGTCGTCTGAATGTAGAAGCCACCTATTTCCTCAACGATGTTGACAATCTGGTATTGGCTGAACCCCAGGCACCCTCAAGAGGTATTCCTGGAAACTCTATCCTGACCAATATCGGTAGCATGACCAATAAAGGATGGGAATTCAGTTTAAATATGAATATCATCCAAAAGAAAGACTTCAGCTGGTCATCTAATTTCAATATTACTTTCTTAGAGAACAATGTAACTGCTTTGGCTGCCGGAAATGCGGACATTAACCCGGCAACCTCGGGCTTAGAGCGTCCAAGTATAATCCGTGTCGGACAATCTATAGGTAGCTTTTTTGCAGTACGTACAGGTGGTGTGAACCCCGTTAATGGACAAAGGATTTACTTCTACAGAGATGGTACAGCCGTTCAATATAACCACGCTGCACCAGTTGCGTCACGCTGGACAAATGTTGCTACAGGTGCAGTAGCTCCTCGTGTTGCTGATCAGGCAAACGACGGTATCATAATCGGACCCGCCCTGCCCAAATGGACGGGTGGTTGGGAACATACTATCCGTTGGAAATCATTTGACTTTAACATGTTGTTCTTCTTTTCCGGAGGTAACTATGTTTACAATGGTACAAAGGCAGGTATGAGAGATATGAGAGCCTGGAACAACTCAAAAGAAGCTTTGACCAGATGGCAAAAAGCCGGTGATGTTACCAACATACCCAGAATTGTTTTTGGAGATAATATCTCTAATGGCTCTGGTATCGTAATCAGCGAAAACGTTGAAAAAGGAGATTTCCTAAAATTGCGCAACATAACATTTGGCTATTCATTACCAAAAGCTGTTACTGAAAAAATGGGTATCACCAGCTTTAGGTTCTATGGCCAGGTAATGAATGCATTTACCATAACTTCTTACACAGGGTATGATCCTGAAATCTCATCCAACGGAAATGGTAACAGCAATCCCAGTGTTGACAGAAACTCTGTACCACAAGCCAGAAGCGTGAATTTCGGAGTGAATGTTGGTTTCTAATTAAAAAAATTTTATAGTTATGAAAATAAAAATAACATCTCTCATTCTTCTCGCCCTACTGGCAGTTGGATGTAGCAAGGAAAAACTAGATCCCATACCGCAGACGGCTCTTTCAGATGCTGTTGCTTTCAGTGATTCGAGCCGGAGCGTACAACAGGTATTTGGCTTATATTCTGCACTGAAAAGCGGACAAATGTATGCCGGTCGGTACCAGATTTATCAAGACGTACGAGGTGAGGAATTCATCAATCGTACCAATAACGCAGTAACTGCCTGGCTGACCTGGCAGTTTAACCTCACCGCCAGTGCCAACGAAGTACAAGGTTTTTGGTCTTCCTGCTATGCTACCATCAATCGTTGCAATGTGGTGATAAATGGTTTGTCTACTTCCCCGGTAAGCGCAGGACTTCGCCGAAACCTGATTGCGGAAGCCAAGGTAGTAAGGGCAATTTCTTATTTTATGTTGATGCAATTATATGCACGACCCTTCACGGATGGCAATGGATCTAAACTGGGGGTTATCCTGAAATTATTACCTGAGACTTCCAGCGGAGATCAAAACCAGGCTCGTGTAAGCGGAGCTGATATCTATGCCCAAATATTGAAAGACCTCAATGAAGCTGAAGCCGATCTTCCGGTTTCTTATGGAACCAACGCTGCTTTCAATACCAACAGAGCACACCGCAATACTGCGATTGCTTTGAAAACACGTGTATTCCTCAATATGGGTCAATGGGCAAATGTGATTACTGAAGCGAACAAAATCGTACCTGCTGCCGCACCCTGGAGGGCTGCCAGTGGTGTTGCCAATGAATTAGTTCCTAGTTTCTCAACAGTATTTACCAACTATACAAATAGTGAAATGATACTGTCAATGCCATTCACAGCATTGGATGGTCCGGGCGGACAAAATTCTTTGGGTCATTACTACAATCCCGGACCAGTGGGTGGAGGTGAATTTGCATTGAATACAACTGCCCCCGGTATAGCAGCCAATACAGATTGGAGAAGTACCGATGTCCGCCGTAGTTTTCTTGTTGTATCCGGTGGACAAACATGGCTGAGCAAATTCCCCAGTCCGGTAAACGCAGCTGACCCGAGTCCGGTAATTCGTTACGCTGAAGTAATGTTGAACCTGGCAGAGGCGCTGGCAAGAAATGCAGCAGGTACAAGTGTTGATACACGTGCACTTGCCTTATTGAATTCAGTACGTAAACGTTCCGATGCTACCATTCCGGATTTTGCTCCTGCTGATAAGGATGCGTTGGTAAATCTTATATTAACAGAAAGAAGAATTGAATTTCTGGGTGAAGGGTTCCGAACTTCAGATATTGCACGAACCAATGCAACCTTCCCCAGCAAAGGATCGGTAGGAGCGGTGGCACCTACTGCAGACCAATATATTTGGCCAATTTCTATCGCTGAGTTATTGGTGAATAAAGCATGTCAACAAAACCCCGGCTATTAATTTTATATTGATAGTCCCAAAAAATCCCTGTTCGCTTCTGGTGGACAAGGATTTTTTTTGACCCCATGTATATTTAGCCAAAGACTAAAGACCTTGCGCTAAAGACTGAAACAGTCTTTGGTCTTTCTTCTCCGAAGGGTCTCTCCAACCTTTAGCGTCGGAGAGACTTTTCGGAGGAGAAAAGAACGTAATTGTCTTGTAACTAACAAAATAAGCAGGGTAACGGAAATCATAGAGGGTATATATAAGTGGAATCAGTAATCAAATTTACTTACAAAAACCTGTATAAATCCCCAAACTTATACATGATGATACCTTTCATTTCTGATAATGGTGCAGGCGCGATAGAGTTGTTCTGCCAGCATGAGTCTAACCAACATGTGGGGAAAAACTAGG
>JBJTTC010000171.1:0-24280 GCA_046079965.1 Sediminibacterium sp.
ATTAGATGCCGGAAATTATAAGGTTGAAATGATTCCTGATATGGCTGAAGTAAAGTCTTAATTAATTTACATAAACTATTAATATTCATACTTCTGTATAATACAATAAGCTCTCCGATCAGAGGGCTTATTGTATTGTTAGATCAAAGCTGGAAAATGATTAGAGACCTTTCAGCAAATCATTTGCCATACGAACATAATCATCATTTTTAGCTTCTGTGGCCAACTCCACGCATTTCTGTGCACTTGCCTTGACAGAAGCTTTATCACCCAAATCTTTCTGTATACGTGCCTGTTGAAGGAATAGCCAAAAAGCTTTTGGATTCGCTTCAGTTGCTTTGCTGATATTGCTCAAAGCCTTATTCAGGTCTTTGTCCCACTCATAATAGAAGCTGGCTGCAGCAGAGTAAGACGCAGGGTTAACCGGTAAAGCAGATAATGCTTTTTCAACGGATGCACGAATGCGGTCACGGAGGTTAACACTCATTGGGATAGATACAAGTGTGTTTCCCCACATCAGTTGTAGTTCACAACTTTCAGCCAGTACATTGGCAATCTGAATGGTAAAACTTTCTACTGAAGCACTATTCTTTTCAAGCTTTACAGTGAAGCGGTGCACGTCTTCGCTGGTTTTGTAGCCATCCGTTCCGCTGTTGGTAATACCCTTGTTGATGATGATTTCCCAATAATCCTTACCCGGGATGGTGTAAAGAACATACAATCCACTATCAATCATTTTTCCTCCCATCATTACCTGATCGGTAAAACGAAGCTTGGTGGCTGAATTGGCGCCGGTTCTCCACATGGAACCAATAGGATGAAAATTTCCATTTTCTTTAAAAGGAGTCCTGCCCTTCAAAGTCGGACGGGAATAAATCACCTCAACTTGTCCAAGACCAAAATCCTGGATAATACGTTGGGTCGGACTGGGTTGTGGCATGCGGATTTGTGCCGAAGCAGACAGCGAAATAATCGCTGCAATAGCAAAAGATAATTTTTTCATTTGTACAAGAATTTTGCGCAAAGCTAATCAACAAAACGGATATCAGGAACGGTAGGAGGGATGATATTTTTTTAAAGTTTCCCTTAAAAATTCCCTGTTCAGGTGGGTATAAATTTCCGTGGTAGTAATGCTTTCATGACCCAGCATTTCCTGAACCGCTCTTAAATCGGCACCACCCTCCACCAGATGAGTCGCAAAGGAATGTCGGAAAGTATGCGGAGAAATAGTTTTGGTAATGCCTGCCTGTATAGCAAGTGATTTAATGAGATAGAAAATCATTACCCGACTGAGTTGTTTGCCATTTCGGTTCAGGAAAATAAAATCTTCTTGTCCGGTTTGAATTTTCTGGTGACTGCGAACATGCTGCATGTATTGATCAATGTATTTTATTGCGCTGTTTCCAATTGGAACCAACCGTTCCTTATTGCCTTTACCAATGACACGGACAAAGCCTTCTCCGGGATAATACCCCGAGCAAGTAAGATTAACCAATTCACTGACCCGCAGTCCACAACTATACAGCGTTTCAAGAATGGCTTTGTTGCGTATGCCTTCCGGTTTACTTAGATCCAGGGCTGACAATAATTGATCTATCTCCTGAATGCTGAGGGTATCAGGTAATTGGCGGGGAGTTTTGGGAGCTTCGAGTAAAGTGGTTGGATCGGTGCTGATCAATTGTTCTGCTAGACAATAGGTGAAGAAACCACGAATTCCGGAAATGATGCGTGCCTGAGTGGCTGCCGACATTCCCATTTCGTTTAGCCAACGAAGAAAAAATTGTAATTGAGTAAGGGTTACATCAGCGGGCGCTGGTTGCTTCCCGTCCAAACAAAGAAAACGGGTTAGCAACTCAACATCATGCAAATAGGCAGATACTGAATGTTCACTCAGTGATTTTTCTAACTGCAACCAGGCCTTAAAGCCTTTTAAATAGGTTTTCCACATAATTTTCCTATTACCTACAACGCAGCACAAACGGATATATTATTTTGGAAGTAATGAGCGGCTGTCCGATATTGCATCCCTTCCAAAAGCAAGCAATTGAAAAAATCGATGCAGGTTAATTTACGTTCTTTCAAGCAAAAAGTACGCCACCATGGGGCAGCTATGAAAAGATTTCTAGGCCGTATTGAAAAAAAGCCACCCAGGGGTCTCGATCGTATGGCAGAAACATTGGATGCTGAGGTTTGGAAGGAAGTAGATTGTCTGAGTTGCGCCAAATGCTGTAAATCAATGACACCCACATTTACCAACACGGATGTGAAAAGGATAGCTGCCCACCTCAATATGAGCACTGCGGAATTCATAGAAAAGTACCTTGTCTTTGATAAAAAGGAGGGGGATTGGATGAATCGACAACAACCCTGCCAGTTTTTGGACAAAAAAACTCATTTCTGCAGTATTTATGAAGTTCGTCCTTTAGATTGTGCAGGTTTTCCGCACCTGAAAAAGAAAAAGATGACGGAGTACATTCATGTACATCAGCAAAACATCGCTTATTGTCCCGCCACTTTTAAGATGGTTGAAAAAATGATGGATCGAGTGAAGTAAAGTTTAGAAATAGACATCTTCAATCAAAAGGAAATCAATCATTTTGTCACCATTCAGTGTGATGGCCGCCACATCAAATTGTATGTATTTCCATTCTTTGTGCTGTTCCAGGTATGCCTCTGCTGCGTTTTTCAAGCTTTGCATTTTGTCTCTGGTGATACTCTCTTCGGGATATCCAAATTTTCTGTTGGTTCGCGTTTTAACTTCCACAAAATGAAGCCGCGTTTCTAATGAGGCAATGATGTCAACTTCCCAATGCCTGAACTGCCAGTTTCTTTCCAGAATGTTAAAACCCCTTTCCAGCAAAGCATTCACTGCTAACTCCTCGCCCTTGTTTCCCGTATCTTTGTTACTGATCATAATAAAACAAAAATACCTGCGGGGGCAGTAAAAGTATAGCAGAATTCTACCCGAATTAATACCTGATCATGCAAAATATTTTTCCCATAGAAGGTACGTTGATGCATTATGCATGGGGAGGAACTGAATTCTTGCCCCGGCTTTTACAGTTGGCTAATCCTGAACATCGTCCTTGTGCTGAATATTGGCTAGGTGCACACCCCTCTTCCTCTTCAAAAATTGAAAAGGACGGCATTTCAATTTTATTGAGAGATGCGATCAGCAAAAATCCCCTACACTATCTGGGAGAAAAAGTTTATCGACACTATGCAGGACTGCCATTTCTATTAAAAATACTGGATGTTACATCTATTCTTTCTATCCAGGTGCATCCTACCATTGATCAGGCCAGAGAAGGTTTTGATAAGGAAGAGACGGCAGGAATTCCTTTGGATGCCCCTCATCGCAATTACAAAGACCGCAATCATAAGCCGGAAATGCTGGTTGCATTGAGTGATTTCTGGTTGCTTCATGGATTTAAATCACCCGAATTAATTGTCCCGCTGTTGGAGGATATACCCGAGTTCAATCAATTGAAGCCACTCTATTTAAGAGAGGGACTTGCTGCAGTGTATCAAATGGTGATGGAGATGAATGAAGAAGATGTTTTTCACTGGTTGCTACCGCTGGTAAAAAGAGAAGTGAGAAAAAAAAGAGAAGGTCAACTGAAACAATCCGACCCAGGATGGTGGGTGGCCCGATTATATGAAAAGGAGGAAAACATAGTGCATTTAGATAAAGCCTTGTTTTCTATTTATATCATGAATATCGTTCACTTGCATCCAATGGAGTCACTTTTTCAAGGTGCCGGACAGCCCCATGCTTACATGCAGGGTCAATGTGTTGAGCTGATGAGTAACAGTGACAATGTTCTGAGGGCTGGGTTGACCAATAAGCACATTGATGTGCCGGAGTTGATTCGGTTGACAAAATTCGAAACTACATTTCCTCAGGTAAAATCGGGTCAACCAACTCGGCCGGGAGAAGATATTTTTTTAGCACCGATTGAAGATTTCTCATTGTCTGCTATTTCATTGGAACGAGGAAATTCCTTTCAGCACATAGCGGAGACACCGGAAATTTATGTAGTCATCAGTGGACATATAACTGTGGATGGTGCTTCTGACTTTCAGCAGGGTGAGGCATTCTATGCCTGTCCGGGAACTGAAATAAAACTAACATCTGAACAAAAAGCCTCCCTGTTCAGGGCCTTTGTACCTTGATGGGAATCATTTTTGACAATTATTGGTTACTAGCAGTTTTTAAGGTAATTTTGTTTGTACTACAACCACGACTATGCGAGTAAGTAAATCAATGATGGCTGCCTTCGGACTGATGTTGGTAGCTGCCACTCTTTATCGTGTCATACCCGGGAGACCGTATGGTTTTGCCCCCCAATGGGCCATTGCCATTTTTAGCGGCACTTTATTTGTGAACAGAAAGGGATTGGCTTTTTTATTTCCCCTTCTTACAATGTTGATATCTGATTGTATCTATCAGCTGCTTTATTTGCAAGGTTACAGTGAAATCAAGGGCTTTTATTCCGGACAGTGGATCAACTATCTCCTGTTCTGCAGTGTAACAATAGTTGGGTTCTTTGTTCAATCAGGTAAGCCCTACAGTATTTTGGGTGCAGCAGTTGCTGGTCCAACCCTGTTTTTTATTTTGAGCAATTCTACCGTTTGGCTCGGTGGCGGCGGTTATCACCATGCCAGAAATTTCATGGGCTGGTTGCAGACCATGATAGACGGAATTCCCTTTTATCAAAACAGTTTGCTGAGTACCGCTGTATTCACTTCCATTTTATTCGGGACATTTTTTTTAATGGCTACCCCCGAAAAAATAAAGTCCCGTTTTCCCGATAAAAGATCCTAGCTTATTTTCTCATTTCAGGATTTCACTTCCTGTTCCTGTTCATAGACTGTATCCACCAACAATTGATGACCATCTGCTGCTTTCGTGGCCAGTTCATCGCACCTGTTATTCATGTGATTAGAGGCATGTCCTTTTACCCATTGAAATCTAATCTGCTGATGCTTTGCCAGGGCATGGTATTGCAGCCAGAGATCTTTGTTTTTCTTTCCACCCTTAAAGTTATTTGCCATCCAGGTATTCAGCCATCCCTTATGAACAGCATCGACTATATAGCGGCTATCTGTAAAAATAGTAATTGACAATCCTGTTCTGTTAAGGGTTTCTAATGCTTTGACCACTGCCAATAACTCCATGCGGTTGTTCGTCGTTAGCCGGTAACCGGCAGAAATCTCCTTTTTTACCTCGCCCCACTCAAGTATAATTCCATAACCACCCCTTCCCGGATTGCCCCGAGAAGCACCATCTGTATAGATATGAAGTCGATGTGTGGAGGACATACAATTATTGGTTCGATCGACCCACAAATATAGTGTTTAGCCATGCACCCGGCTTTTAATGAATGATTGAAGAATTTTTACTACATTTCAGAATGACATATGACTATATTATAATCGGTGCGGGCTCTGCTGGTTGTGTGTTGGCCAATCGTTTATCTAAAGACCCAACAACTCATGTATTGCTGGTAGAAGCCGGAAAGAAAGACAGTTTTCCGTTGATTTCCATTCCGGGGGGATATTCGATGTTGAACAGAACCTCGGTGGATTGGGGATTTTATTCAGCTCCGCAAGAGCACGTGAATAATCGGAGCATTTATCTGCCAAGGGGTAAAACATGGGGGGGAAGCAGTTCTACCAATGCCATGGCTTATGTGAGAGGAAACAAGGCGGATTATGATGAATGGGCATCATTGGGAAATGAAGGATGGTCTTACGAAGAAGTATTACCATTTTTTCTTCGTTCAGAACACAATGAACAGTTTGGACCACCTTATCACGGTAAGCAGGGTGAATTAAATGTAACTTTTTCCAGCCAGGAACAGCCCCTCGCAAGGGCCTTTGTAAAAGCCTGTTCAGAAGCAGGAATACCGGAAGTAATCGATTACAATGGTGAAATGCAATTGGGAGCCAGTATGATGCAATTTACCATTCGCAATAACCAAAGGCACAGTACAGCGGCCGCTTTTTTGAAACCAATACTGATGCGAAAGAACCTCAAAGTTATCAGTGGTGCTCAAGTAAAAAAAATAGAAGTAGAAGGCAAAAGAGCCATCGGTATTGAGATCCGAGGGGGTGCTGGTAAAAATTCATTTTATCGTGCCAACAAGGAAGTCATTCTATCGGCAGGGGCATTTCAATCTCCCCAATTGCTTCAACTGTCGGGAATCGGCGATGCAGAAGAATTAATGAAACATGGAATTGACTCTGTACACGATTTACCCGGGGTTGGTAAGAATTTACAAGATCATTTTTGGTCCGGTGTTTCCTGCGCTTCCAGTGTTCCTTCAAGTAATTCATTGCTCAAACCGTTGAACCAAATCAGCGTCTTGCTGCAATACATACTAACCCGGAATGGTCCACTCGCCAGCAGTCCTTTGGAAGCCAATGCATTTTTCACATCTGAACCGGGTTTACTACGGCCTGATTTACAATTTCATTTTGTGCCGCTTGGTTTGGCACCTGATTATTCCACCGATCTCTATGATGTGAAGTCATTACCCCGGGAAGATGGATGGAGTATTTTATCGATTCTGCTGCATCCAAAAAGCAGGGGGTATGTGGCATTACAATCTGCCAGGGTAGAAGATGCCCCCCTTATCCAGCACAACATGTTGGAAGCAGTGGAAGACAAAAATATTTTATTGAAGGGCGTGAAAAAGGCAATAGAAATCGCCGCTACCAATAGCATGAAAGGTTATTTAAGGGATGGAATTTCTATGCCTGCTCAATTCGACGATGAATTTCTTCTATCACATATTCGCAAAACCCTGGAAACACTCTATCACCCGGTGGGCACTTGCAAGATGGGGAATGACCCGTTGGCGGTAGTGGACCATCAGCTGCGGGTAAGGGGGATGCAGGGATTGCGCGTCATCGATGCCTCTATCATGCCAACCATTGTTTCGGGTAATACGAATGCTCCTACCATTATGATAGCAGAAAAGGGTGCAGCATCTATACTTTCTGATAGATGATCTCGCTTCATTTTAGCCTTAATTCGTTAATTTAGCCCTCAGATTAGCCATGTTCTGATTACGTTGATTGTTAGCCCCCTATGAACAAAGATCACTTACCGAAAGCATCCCGCGGCTCCAGAAAATCAATTCCAAAAAAAGCCATTCCCGAAAAGGTAAAGGAGAGTGCTGTGCCTAAAACTGCCTCCACAAAAAAATCAATTTCTGCTAGCCGCCGTTTATTGGTTCATTTTCAACTCAGGTTTGCTACAAAATATGGTCAACAGGTATTTGTCAGCGGAAATCATTATCTGCTGGGAGGTGGTTTAGCCGAAAAGGCAGTTCCTTTGCAATATTTCAATGAAAATTATTGGATGACTACCCTTGAAATTCCTCTGGATAATGAATCTGAGGGAGGAATTTCTTATCACTACTTCATAAGACAATCCGATGGCAGTATAGACCACGAATGGGGGAATAGCAAACAGATTTCTCAGGCAGAAATGAAATATAGTGAGTTGACTTTGATTGATAGCTGGAACCATGCGGGGTATGTTGAGAATGCCTTCGATACCGAACCTTTTCAAAAGGTATTGTTAACTGCTTCTTCCTCCAGGCCCAAAATGAAAGTAGATGAATCAAGGGTCACCCATACATTCGTTGTAAAAGCCCCCCTTCTTAAAGATGAGGAAACTGTTTGCCTTTTGGGTAACTCTTCCTCGCTGGGCGAATGGTCAACTGAGGAACCTCTTTTGCTGAACTTCCACTCAGCTTCCGGTACGTTCCAGGGAAGTTTCGATCTTTCCGGCGACAATTTTCCTATTGCGTATAAATACGGGGTTTATAATTGGAAAAAACAGGTATTTGTACGATACGAAGACGGGAACAATCGGGTTACGTATGAACGAGCAGCCACTCATTCACTTGTCAAATTGAACGATGGATTTGTCTGGTTGCCCAACAACACCTGGAAAGGGGCAGGCATTGCCATCCCGGTTTTTAGCATCCGAACCCAACAAAGTTTTGGGGTGGGGGAGTTCAAAGACCTTTTTTCACTTTCAGATTGGGCGGCCTCAGTAGGAATGAGACTCATTCAACTCCTGCCGGTAAACGATACAACTGCCACTCGTACAGACGCAGACACCTACCCCTATGCTGCAATTTCCGCTTTTGCCCTACACCCCATGTATCTTCATCTTCCGGATTTGGCAGATGAATCGGGTCTCAAAGCATTGGCAGAATTAGAGCCCCGGCGTCAACAGTTGAACTCCGCTGTTACCGTATCGTATGAACAGGTCAATCAAATTAAAAACGAATTTTGCAGGAGTGTTTATGAAAGAATTGGAAAACAAACCCTTCAAACACCCGAGTACCTGGAATTTTTCAGTAATCAACAACACTGGCTTAAACCTTATGCAGCATTCTGCTATTTCAGAGATACCTACGGCAAAGTGCAATTTGATCAATGGCCGGAAAATAATATCTGGGAGGAACATACACATACTCATTTCTTCGATTCGAAAAAAGACAGCAAGGAAGGAATTGGCATGGGTTTCTATTGTTTCCAGCAATATCATCTTTACCGCCAATTAAAAGATGCCACCCAATATGCGCACAAGAAAGGCATAATTGTAAAGGGAGATATTGCCATCGGTGTCTTCCGTCACGGTGCCGATGTATGGCAACATCCTGAACTTTTTCATTTGGAATACCAGGCGGGAGCCCCCCCCGATGATTTTGCCATTAGCGGACAGAATTGGGGTTTCCCCACCTATAACTGGCCAAAAATGTTGGAGACCGGATTCTCCTGGTGGAAGCAGCGGTTCAGCCAAATGAGTGACTTCTTCGATGCCTTTCGAATTGATCATATCCTTGGGTTTTTTAGAATATGGAGCATCCCCTACCATGCAGTTGAAGGAATAATGGGTCACTTTGTCCCTGCCATTCCAGTGAAAAAAGAAGAAATGACCGGCAGAGGAATTCATCTAAGTTATAGTCGCCTGACCCAACCCTACATCAATGAAAAAGTATTGTGGGAAATATTTGGATATGACAATGAATTGGTAAAATCATTGTTCCTGGATTCTATTGGTAACGGTGAACATCAACTTCGACCTGAATTCTCGACCCAGAGACAAATCGAAATCTATTTTTCAAATAAAGAACAAGATGACCATCACCGAAGAATAAAACAGGGCTTATTTAAACTCATCAGCAATGTCATTTGCTTTGCCTCCTCTACCGATCCCAACGCCTTCCATTTCAGATATGCCATGAATCAAACTTCATCTTACCAGTTGTTGCCCGATGAAGTGAAAGGCCCATTGTACGATTTATATGTTGATTATTTCTTCCGTCGCCAGGATGATTTTTGGATGAAAGAAGCCCTGCAGAAACTTCCGGCACTGAAAAGAGAAACCAATATGCTGATTTGTGGGGAAGATCTGGGTATGGTGCCCGGTTGTGTCCCGGATGTCATGCGTCAGTTGGGACTGCTGAGTTTGGAAATTCAACGCATGCCCAAAGATCCTACAAAACAATTTTTTCATCCGAATGATGCTCACTACCTGAGTGTAGTTACTCCTTCCACTCACGATATGAGTACAATTCGTGGCTGGTGGGAAGAAAACAGAGAACTTACATCTCAATTTTATCATCAAGAATTGGGTCAAACAGGAAATCCCCCCTTTTATTGTGAGGCCTGGATCAATAAAGCCATTGTTGTTCAACACCTATACTCACCTGCCATGTGGTGTGTTTTTCAATTACAAGACTTATTGGGCATTGATGCATCATTGCGTCGTTCCATTCCGGGCGAGGAAAGAATCAATGTACCAGCTGACCCCAATCACCGTTGGAATTATCGGATGCACCTGGAAGTGGAGGAATTACAAAAAGCCAAATCCTTCAATGATGAAATTCGCCACCTTCTTCAGTCCAGCGGAAGATAAATAACACCAGGCTACTAAATCAAATCCCTGTGCAACTGAACTACCGGTCCATCGAACTCCCTTTTGAATATCCATTCACCATTTCCGGCGGACGTACCAAGACCCACCAACCTACATTGATTGTCTCCCTTTCAGTAGGCAACCTGACTGGATGGGGAGAAGCACCAGCCATAACTTATTACCAGGTTTCAACACATGAGATGATGGAAGTGCTGGAAGCCCAAAAAATCAACATCGAAAAATTTGCTTTTACCACACCGGATCGATTTTGGCATTTTTTGCATCACCTGATTCCTAATCATCCCTTCCTCATTGCAGCTCTTGATATGGCAGGTTGGGATTTATTTGGAAAAATGAGAAGGCAACCTTTGTATGCTTTATGGAATACAAAATGGGAAGGAATACCCCAAACCGATTATACCATCGGCATCGATTCAATGGAATCAATGTTAGCAAAGATGAAAGCTAACCCGTGGCCACTTTACAAAATTAAATTAGGGGCAGAGAATGATATTGAGATCATGCAGCAATTGACCCAAACAAGTTCTGCTCGTTTCAGGGTGGATGCCAATGCTGGCTGGACTACTGAAAAAGCAATTCAAATGATTCCGGCATTGGCAGATATGGGTGTAGAACTAATTGAACAACCATTGGCAAAAGAAAATACAGAAGGCATGAAGCAACTAATGTCAGTTTCCACGATCCCTCTAATAGCCGATGAAAGTTGTGTTTCAGAGCAGGATGTTGAAAAATGTGTCGGTCTTTTTCATGGTATCAACATCAAGCTTACCAAATGCAGCGGTATTACTCCCGCATTGCGTATGATACAACGTGCGAAAGATTTGAACATGAAAGTAATGATGGGAAGCATGAATGAAAGCAGTATTGGCACAGCTGCCATTGCACAATTCTTACCACAACTCGACTATGTCGATGCTGACGGACCTCTTTTGTTGAGCGCTGATCTGGCAAAAGGAATTACTTTTGAAAATGGTCAGTTGGTTTTATCGGGATTTCCCGGAACCGGCCTTACATCGGTTGACTTAAAGACTTTTCCATCCAAAAAAAACAAACCGAATGAATGAGGTTAGAAGAGAAAAGCTGGAAAAAGTATTGTTGAAAAGGCAATTTGATCTCACCGTTGTAATGGAAAATGTTCACGACCCACACAACATTTCGGCAGTGATGCGCACATGTGACGCTGTTGGAATTCAGGAAATATATGTGCTCAATACCCGTATCCCCGTCCACAAAAAATATGGTGCCAAAAGCAGCAGTAGTGCAGCAAAATGGCTGACGCTTTATGAATTTGATAACCTGGAAGCTTGTTGCGAGAAGCTTCGCAGCAAATATTCGAAAATTTTTACTACCCGCCTATCAGATCAATCCGTTGATCTTTACTCGCTCGATCTCACTGATTCCATTGCCCTGGTCTTTGGAAATGAGCATGAAGGTGTTAGCGAAGATTTTTGTAATCAGGCAGACGGAAATTTTATCATACCCCAGGTAGGCATCATCCAGAGTTTGAATATATCAGTTGCCTGTGCAGTAACCATTTATGAAGCATACCGCCAAAAAACTTTGGCCCACCATTATGATTCCGGAAGATCTTCAGGATTACCCGGATTTACTGCCACAGCAGCTACCTGGAAACTATAATTCAGTAGAATTACTTGCTCCTTGTCCCTCTTTTTCTTGCCGTTCCATGGCTTGTCGGGTAAGAACCGTGATACTTACATTGAGTTCAAATCCAATTAAAAGGATAAGTGAATTAAAATAGATCAGCAACATTAAAATAAGTACTGTTCCGATGGAACCATATACTTTATCGTATGCTGCAAAATGGTTGACCCAATAAGAGAACAAAAGTGTCGTAAGAAGGGTAAGCATGGTAGCCAGTATAGCCCCCGGTGATATCAATTTCCAACGTTTCTTCAAGGAAGGTGCATATTTGTACACAAAAGCGATTCCGAAATACAACAAAGCAACGATGGTCACCCAGCGGGTACCATTCCACCAGATAATCCGCTCACTTTTTTTAATGTGGAACACATTTTTCAGAACATAGATCAACTCATTTTTTCCAAGCAACAACAAAGAAACTGAAATCACTACTAAAATAATCAGCAGAAGTGTGAGGCGAATAGCCCTCCAGCGTTGGTGCATGAAATAACTTTTTTTCTCTTCTATCGATTTATCGAAAGTGCGAATCACTCCCATCATGGCATTGGAAGCATAAAACAATACCAGTAAAAATCCGAATGAAAATATTCCGACATGCTTATCCAATAATCCATCCAGAAGATCTTTGATAAAAAAATAGGTAGCAGAATTAGGGGCGATGTCTTTGAACAATGCTAATACCTGTAATTCCATTTTTTGGGCTTGGGGAAAATAGGGTATGAGTGAGAAAAGAAACAAAAGCGATGCGGGCAAAGCCATGATCAGATTAAAAGAAATGGCAGCTGCACGATCATTGAGACCTACCCGGTTGATTTGTTGCATAAAAAAGATCACCACATCATAAACAGGCAATTGCTGGAATCCGGGAATGACCCATTTTTTGCTTTTCCTGATCAGAAATCCAATCAAGGGGTTTCCCAAGAATATTCTACGCCATATCATTTTTTCTCTTTTTCTGCGGCAGCTTTTTTATTTTGCTCTATGGTCAAGGCCCTCTGATACAGACGGGCATAATATTGGTGCTCCCGATAGGTGGAACTAAAGTGGTGGTAGCCGCTGAAATCACTTTTTGCTACAAAATACAGATAGTTAGTGGTTGGGGCATTCAACACCAAATCAATGGTGGCCGGTGTTGGTGTACAAATAGGTCCCGGTGGAAGTCCTGCTCGTTGATAGGTGTTATAAGGGGAATTGATGGTCAGGTATTTTTCATAAATGCGTGTGAGGGAGAAATCCCGCAGTGCAAATTTGATGGTGGGACAGGCTTGCAAAGGCATGCCCAGTCGCAATCGATTCAAATAAACACTGGCAATCAATGACCTGTCACCCGGATCATTGGTCTCTTCTTCAACCACAGATGCCAATGTATAGACTTCTTTCGGACTCAAGCCAACGGCAGCTGCTTTTTTTACCCGTTCGTCCTGTAGCCAGAATTTCTCACTGTGTTCCCTCAGTTTCGACAAAATAACCCGCATTGAACTGTTGCGGTAGTATTCGTAAGTATCAGGTAAAATAAGTGTAAAAAACTGACCCGTATCTATTCCAAAATTCTGCAATGAATCGTTCGATTGAATGAACTTCATTACTGTTATTGAATCGACCAGAAATTGTTTTCCAATCAAATGGGCAAAATCTTCCTTCAACCGAAGACGATTAATTACCAGTTTTACAATGGATTTTCTGCTGTTTTTTAGTTGTCTGGCTGTTTGAAATAGGGTTTGACCCTTTTTCGCCGTATATTTTCCCGGTTGTACCAGGTCCCAATCGCCATAATAGGTATAAATGAATTTGAAAAAGAATGGAACTCGAATGATACCCTGCTCCTTTAGCTCAATCGTTACCTGCTCGGGAGTAACAGGTCGAGAAATTTCATAAGTGGTTTCTTTTTCGGAAAAAGAAGTATCAGGTACCAAAAAGAAATAGATGGCTGCCAGCAAGACAAGCAAAAGGAACAACAGAAAGATTCGGACAAGTTTTTTCATGCCTGATTGATACAAAAAACCCTGTATGCAAGGGAGCAGACAGGGTCAACAAGTTACGGAGAAATGATTATTTCTTACCGGAATCCTGCACCGGAGCTACAGAGCCTGCAGGAACAGATCCCTGTGCAGGAGAAGGTGCTGGTTGTGAGGTAGGAACTTTTTGCAACATAGAATCTTTGTCCACCGTAGCCCCACCTTTCAGGAAAAGGGTAGAAAAGAGAGCCAGAACGGCAATTATGCCGGCAAAAAGCCAGGTTCCTCTTTCTAAGGTATCGGTGGTCTGTTTTACACCCATGAACTGATTGCCAATTCCACCCACATTACCGGATAATCCACCACCCTTGGGATTTTGAATCAAAATGATGAATCCCAGGATTACTGAGGACAATACGATCAAAACAAGGAAAATAATACTCATAACGAAGATTTGATTTGCTCAATTCGAGTTGCAAAATAACTGGATTTTTCAGGAATCTGGAAACTTAATTTTCTAAGTACCTGGATGGCCTGTTCTCGGTTACCTTGCCGTAGAAAAACATCTGCCATGGCTTCCGTAAGTACTTCCTCTCGACGAACCGAAAGAACGGCATCTTCTGCAACCTTCTTTTCCAACTGAGTGACGACGCCCGATTTCTCATTCTGTTTTACCTGTCGCAACCAATCGGTAAAACTCATCAACTTCGTTGTCAGATTGTCCTTAGGAGCGGTTTGCCAGTTCACTTTTATGCCCTGTGAGGCAAAATAATCGATGGTGTGCATGGGTGCCGCTTGTTCAAAAGGGAGAGGAGTATCTGCTGTAACCGGTTGCCGAAAAGCATGCAACTGGGAGGATACCAAATCGGACAATTTTTCTGGTGCTTGTGGCGCAGCAACAGGGACCTCTTTTAGGGTGGGTAAAGGTTCTACTTTTCCGGAATGTCCTTCATCGATTTTTCTGAGAATGGCTTGAACAGCCTCAATGGTCGGAACATCAAATGGTTGGGGTGGGTTAATGGGTATTTCCACGGCTGGTATGATTGTATGGGATATAGGATCATTGGAAGCAGTAATCAAGTCAATCGCAGATGCATTGCTGAAAACCGGTGAAGACCAGGTACCGGGCACCTCATTGCTCTCTTCTAATTGATATGCCCACCACCTGGGATTGAAATGGTATATGGTGGCCCTTGCTGCCTGAGCCTGGGCAGCAGGATGCTGCAAAGCCTGATAATAGCAAGCCAAAAGATTTTGAGCCGGGGCAAAATAAGGATAGTTGCTCACGGTTTTTTCCAAAGCAAAGCCCGCTCTATCGTTGTTCTCGAGCTGTCCGGTTAAGTGATACAAAGCTTTTTCCTGCAGGGGATTCATCAGAGGACTTTGTTAGATTACCAGTTAGAAAAAATGCGATTGAAAATATCATCCGTCAGGTTTCGAACTACTTCATCCGATAACTGTGCCTCAGCAGAACTGAACGACTGGGTTGCCGGATAATCAAAACTTCTGCTCACATCAAATTCTTCTGTTTTATTTTCCTTGTTTTTCCGCCAGACGATGTGAACCGTTACCGTTAGACGATTAGCTGCAGCTTGTGTCGAGCTAACACCAACAGTTTGACTACCATCGTATGTAGTAATGACTCCATTGATCACATAGTCCGCATCATCATTGTTGGTTCGTGTAAGTTTAGTAGCAGAAATGATCTTCTGCTGAATTTTATCGGTCAGTTTAGCGGCAAACTGTGGATTAACATACCTGGCTTTGTTATCGATATAACCAATCTTAACAGTTTTTATGTTCGGATCAATAGAGGCATCGTTGAACTTATATATTCCACAGGATGAATAAACAATCGCTATCGCCAGAGCTAATCCCCATGAATATAAATAAGAGTGCCGGATGCTTCTATCGAAAGATATTTTATTCTTCGATATCATATTCCTTTAGTTTTCTGTATAAAGTCCGTTCACTGATTCCCAGATCATTGGAAGCATCTCTGCGTTTTCCTTTGTGCTTTTTTAAAGCCTTTAATATCAATTCTTTTTCTTTGTCCATGATATTCAAAGACTCTTCCACTTCCACATGTTGATGAATTTCATCTTCATGCAAAAGCACCGGTTGGCTGGTTACAGCAGGTGTAGTGATAAGAGCGGTTGAGGGCGCAACCGGCGTTACCAGGGAACTTTCTGTCAGATTACCCAAATCACCCATAAGTCTTTCCCTGGCTTCCTGCAAAGTCTGACCCGGTATTGCAGGATTTTGTAAAATTTCAAGGAACATTTTCTTGATCTCGGTTACCTCTTTTTTCATGTCAAAAAAGAGTTTATAGAGAATCTCCCGCTCATTCGAAAAATCTCCGGTACCGGTTTGACCCGACAACACGGGAAGTCGGTTGGAACGCTGATCCGGCAGGTATTTTTTAAGCTCAACAGCGGAAACCTGTTGTTGCGGACTTAAAACTGATATTTGTTCAGCTATGTTTTTCAGTTCCCGAACATTGCCCTGCCAGGGATGTTGGATAAGTACCTGCCTTGCTTCCTCATCTAGTTGGACTGGCTGTGTCTTGTATCGCTCAGCAAAATCCGCTGAAAACTTCCGAAATAGTAAACTTATGTCTTCTTTCCTGTCACGCAGTGCAGGAACCCTGATAGGAACAGTACTCAAACGATAATAAAGGTCTTCCCTGAATTTTCCATTGCGGGTGGAGTCAAGTAATTCCCTGTTGGTAGCAGCAATTACACGAACATCCGTCTTCTGTACTTTGGAAGATCCCACGCGGATGAATTCTCCCGTCTCCAAAACACGCAACAACCTTGCCTGTGTTCCCAGTGGCATTTCTCCGATTTCATCCATGAAAATGGTTCCACCGTTCACAGTTTCGAAATATCCTTTGCGACTGTCAACTGCACCGGTAAAAGCGCCTTTTTCATGTCCAAACAATTCTGAATCGATGGTACCTTCAGGAATTGCTCCGCAGTTAACCGCAATGAAGGGATTGTGTTTTCTTGCTGAAAGGGCATGGATGATCTGGGAAAAAACTTCCTTTCCCACACCGCTTTCTCCTACGATTAATACTGTTAAATCGGTGGCTGCTACCTGGATAGCAGTATGAAGGGCATGATTCAGCGAGGGCGAATTACCTATGATACCGAATCGATTCTTTATTGATTGTATGTCCATGATTTTCTTAATTATTTTCAGCTACATTGACCTGCTCACCCATTAAGGTTCCGGCAGTGCAATCCGTAATGTGTACATTGACGTATTCACCTTTCGCTGCATTACCGCTTTTGGGAAATACGACCATTTTATTGTGGGTTGTTCTTCCTTGCCAGTATGCATCACTTTTTTTGGAATCACCTTCAATCAAGACCTCCCGAATCGCATTCAACTCTTTACGCATGTTGCGAAGGGACTGTCCCCTGTGTAAATCGATGATTTCTTGTAACCTTCTTTTTTTAACAGGTTCGGGTACATCATCTTCATACCTTCTCTCAGCAAGCGTTCCCGGCCGTTCGCTATAAAAATACATGTAGGCAAGATCGTAGTCACATTGCTGCATCAAATCAAGGGTCAGCTGATGATCTTCTTCGGTCTCTGTACAAAACCCTGCAATCACATCAGTGCTAATTGCACAGCCAGGCAGAATCTCCCGGATGCGGGCAACTTTTGCCAAGTACCATTCCCGGGTATATGTCCGATTCATCAATTGTAAAATTCTATTGCTGCCACTCTGAACTGGAAGGTGAATGTAACGACAAATGTTAGGGTATTTCTGAATGGTCAATAATACTTCATCCGTTATGTCTTTGGGATGTGAAGTACTGAAGCGAACCCTTAGCAAAGGAGATAACAGAGCAACTTCTTCTAACAAACGAGCAAAAGTGATGTTTTCTCCGGATGCCTCATCAACCCAATAATAACTGTCAACATTTTGTCCAAGCAAAGTAACGTCTCGGTATCCTTGCTGAAGAAGTTGACGAGCTTCCTGAAGAATGGAAGGTAAGTCACGGCTTCTTTCTCTTCCACGGGTGAATGGTACTACACAGAAACTACACATGTTATTGCATCCGCGCATGATTGAAATAAATGCTGAAACCCCATTCGATTGAAGACGAACAGGAGCAATATCACCATAGGTTTCTTCCCTGCTCAGCAATACATTCACAGATTTATTTCCTTCATCGGCACTTGCAATCAATGAGGGAAGACTTCTGTAAGCATCCGGACCGACTACCAGGTCAACCAGTTGTTCCTGTTCCAGCAATTTTTCTTTCAACCGCTCGGCCATACATCCTAGAATTCCAACCAATACAGATGGATTTTTCTGCTTTACTGAACGCAATGCAGTTAGGCGATGCCGAATGGTTTGCTCTGCCTTGTCGCGAATAGAACAGGTATTGATCAATATGAGGTTCGCATTCTCAGGTTGAAGCGTAGATCCATACCCTTCTTTTTGTAATAGGGAAGCGATTACCTCGCTGTCTGCAAAATTCATGGCACAGCCATAACTTTCGATATAAAAGAATTTATGAAACAGGCGGTTATCATCCCTCACTCCCTCAAAAACTTCTCCCTGCCTGGTTTCATCATGTACCAGTTCCATGGCAGCTTCTTTCATGATTCCATTTTTTGCAAATTTAATCAATTTTACTAGTAGTGTCAAATTGTCAGCACCTGATATCTTTTGCTCAAATTAGTAATCAATGTACTATGAATATATTTTTTTGAATGTTTTGGCTATAGAAAGAAAAACAATTTATTTTGTCCGATGGCATCTTTAAAAACCATGAAAGGTCTCATCTCTCTTCTGTTCTTCTTTTTTCTCTCTATTTCTCCAATCAGAGCGCAAGATCTGGTAGTGAGCAAGTTGCGGAGCGAGACTTCCAGGCAAATAAAAAAGGATACCGATACTTCCCGCTGGAACTGGAAGAGTGGGGGGGTATTCAATGCCAATATGGCCCAGGGTTCTCTAAGCAATTGGGCCGCGGGGGGTGATAACTTTTCCATGACCCTGGCAGGGTATTTCAACTATTATAGCTATTTCAAGAAGGACAGGCAATTTTGGGACAATAACGTTGATATCAACCTGGGCTATGTTCAAACCACCAGTGCAGGCAGCAGAAAAAACGATGATCGCTTTGATTTTCTCAGCAAGTACGGTTATAAAATGGATACCCTTGGACAATGGTTCATGTCTGCACTATTCAATTTCCGTTCGCAATTTTTTGATGGCTATACCTACAACAACAACATCGGATCATTTTCCTCTACCATCTTATCACCTGCCTATGTGATTTTGTCTGCCGGACTTGATTACAAGCCAAATGATAAGTTTTCGATTTTCTTGTCTCCTTTAACTTCAAGAACTACGCTGGTAATGAATAAATTTCTGTCAGAGAAAGGGGCATATGGGGTGGACAAGGGTGCGCACAGCGTCAGTGAAATCGGCATGTTTGCTACCTTGAATTATAACAATACTTTCTCGAAAAATATTGTGTACAAAGCACGCTTGGATCTGTTTTCGAATTATAAAAATAATCCGGGCAATGTTGACCTGTTCATGACCAACCAGCTGACACTGAAAGTTGCGAAAAATTTTTCCGCATCCTATAGCCTGGATATGATTTACGACGATGATGTACGCCTTTTCGGTCCGAATAAAACATCTCCGGGATTACAATTGAAAAGCCTGATCGGATTAGGATATATTAAAAGTCTAAACGTAAAGAAAAAATTGATTTCAAATAGTTTATGAGACTTACTTGAAATTAAATATTACTTATTACACGTATGGTATGCTTTATTTTATGACAGAGATGTATCAATTCTGACCTGTCAGGGTGTACCATGGTAATGTGGCCCATTTTTCTTCCCGGTCTTGTCTCTGTTTTTCCATAAATGTGAACAAAACAATGATCCATACTGAGAATCCGATCAAGTCCCTCATAGACTACAGGGCCGGACTGATCGGTAGCCCCCACCAGGTTTACCATGGCACTGGTCATAATCGGATCGGTATTACCTAAGGGGTAATTCAATAAAATACGCCACAACATATCAAACTGACTACTATAATTTCCTTCGATGGTATGATGGCCGCTGTTATGAACCCTTGGGGCAGTTTCATTTACCCAGACATCATTGTTCGGATCTACCAGTAGTTCTACAGCGAACAAGCCCGGACTCTTGAATGACTTTACTACTTTAACAGCGATGGCTTCTGCCTTCCAGTAAACTTCATCGGGTAGTACTGCTGGCGAAATTTGATAGTCCAGCTGATTCAAATAAGGATCAACGATCATCTCAACCGGCGGATAAACTGCCAATTCTCCACCTTGTCCTGCAGCAACCAATAGGGATAGCTCCCTGCTGATGGTGACCTTCTTTTCCAGAATAGATGGAGAATCAAAAGCAAGGGGCCAGTCATTTGATGTCTCCAATACCTGCACTCCACGCCCATCATACCCTCCTTCACTGAGTTTATGAACAGCAGGTAATCGATTTTCATGCGCCCGTAAATCTGCCCTTGTATGAGTAATTACATAATCAGGCGTTGGTATTTGGTGTTCGGTATAAAATGCTTTTTGGCTTATTTTTTTTTGAATGGTTTTTATTACCGAGGGGTGTGGAATAACTTTTACCCCCTCAGCAGCTAGGCGTTCAAGGGCTGCTACATTCACCCGTTCTATTTCGATTGTTACCACATCAAGACCCTTCCCAAAGGAATAAACATCTTCCTCTCGCATAATATCACCCTTGGTAAAATGATGGCAGAGATGAGCTGACGGACAATCGACAGAACTTTCCATCACATGGGTTTCAACCGGATAATTGGCAGCAGCCTGCAACAACATCCTGCCCAACTGTCCGCCACCTAAAATTCCGGCTTTCATCATCGTTAACTGAATCTGGTTACATGTGAATTAAAATCATAACAAATATAGACAACTAAAAGAGAAGCTATTTTAATAATATTTTATCACCCTACACGTTCTATAGGTATTAATTTTGAATCGTGAAATGCCAGTTTTTACTTATACTCGGTAGTGTTTTTGTAGGGAAAGCATTTTCTCAGGAGACAGCCTTTTCCCTGGTGAATAAGGTCACCACCCTTTCTGCTGCCACCTATTCAAAAGAAGAAAAACTCAAAAAAGAGTTTCTGGATAGAAACTTATCCTGGCCAGCCCGGGATGTTTATATTCGCAGCTTTAAATACGATAGTCAACTGGAGGTTTGGCTGAGAAATGCCCCGACAGAGTCTTATACATTGTTTAAAACTTATTCCATCTGTACTTTATCCGGTACCCTGGGTCCAAAACGGTATGAAAATGATTACCAGGTCCCGGAAGGCTTTTACCACATCACCGACTATCGCCCGAAGAGTGAGTTTCATATGGCGCTGGGAATTAGTTATCCCAATGCGTCTGATGGATTGCTGAGTGACTCTATCCGTCCCGGAGGTGGCATCTATATCCACGGCAGCTGTGTTACCACAGGTTGCATTCCCATCCGTGATGAACCCATAGAAGAAGTTTATCTTCTTGCTTCACTTGCCAAGCAACAGGGGCAGGATTTTATTCCTGTTCATATTTTTCCCATTCGTTTTCATACACCCCGCAGTGAACAATACATGGCAAAAAATAGCAGGGATAATTTTGAATACCAAAGGTTTTCAACCAAACTGCGTCATGTGTATGATTATTTCGAGCTGCACAAAAAGCTTCCACTAATCGGAGTAAATGCCCAAGGAGAATATGTATTTTTCTAGGTAAGTCCATTAAAATCGCCGCGTTCAAAGTTTAAAATTGGTTTAACTATCTTTACTGCACGGTCCGGCGTAATTATATCTTCCGGTCTTAGTTTTTTTATGAAAGATCCTATTATTTGTGTCAGTAACCTGCATAAAAAATATGGCGAATTTGAAGCAGTTCGTGGCATCAGCTTTGAAGTAATGGATGGTGAAATTTTCGGTTTGTTGGGTCCCAATGGTGCCGGAAAATCGACTACACTCGAAATCATGGAAACACTCAGACCTAAAACATCCGGTCAAGTGATGATCAAGGGACTGGATCTGGACAAACATCCCAATGAGATCAAAAAAATCATCGGTGTACAACTTCAAACCTCCGGCTTCTATCCCAACCTCAATCTGACTGAACTCATACAGTTATTTGCCGGTTTATACAACAGAGAAGTTGATTCCCTTGCACTCCTTGATAAAGTCAATCTGAGGGACAAACAAAAAGCAAAGTACAAAGAGCTCAGCGGCGGTCAAAAGCAACGTTTTTCGATCGCAACCACTTTGATCAATCAACCACAAATCATTTTCCTGGATGAACCTACTACCGGTCTTGATCCACAGGCACGAAGGAATTTATGGGAATTGATTCGCGATATTCGACAACAGGGAACAACCATTATCATCACTACGCATTACATGGATGAAGCAGAAGTCCTCTGTGACAGGGTTGCCATCATCGACCAGGGAAAGATCATTGCGCTTGACCAACCCGGTCGGCTGATTGATAAACTGCTTGAAGGTGGTTTTGTGAAGACCGGAGAAACAAAAAAAGCCAACCTTGAAGATGTTTTCATTCATATGACCGGCCATCATTTGCGTGAAGAATAATTGACAGAATATGACAGAGGAATTAAAATACCCCATTGGGAAATTCAAACCAACAGAATTTTCTTCGGAAAATTTGAAAACTGCTTTGGCAGATATTGCTGTTTTTCCGGAAGACTTGGAGTTTGCTATTTCCCAACTTGACGAGTGGCAACTACAAACCCCCTATAGAGAGGGTGGATGGACAGTTCATCAACTGGTTCATCACCTGGCAGATAGCCACATGAATGCTTTTATCCGAACAAAACTTGCATTAACAGAAGATCACCCGACTTTAAAAGCTTATGATGAAAATGCCTGGGTATTACTCAAAGATGTTGAGAATGTTCCGGTCAATGTTTCCGTCACCTTGCTTCATGCTTTGCACAATCGATGGTTGACATTACTAAAAAGTTTATCAACAACAGATTTGCAAAAGACCATCTATCACCCGGTCAGCCAGCGAGATATGAGTTGCTGGTTCCTGATAACTCTGTATGCCTGGCATGGAAAACATCATATCGCCCACATTACTGCGCTGAGAAAAAGAAATCAATGGTAGAAGAAAGAGACCTTCGCTGGAAAACAATAGATTCAAAAAAACTTTTCAGTGAAAACTGGTTGGACATCAGAATGGATACCTGCGAAAGACCGGATGGAAAGATCATAACACCGTATTATGTTTATGATTTTCCTGACTGGGTGTGTGCATTCGCATTATCGGAAACCGGTGAAGTTATTCTGGAAAGACAATACAGGCATGCATTACAACATACCGGACTTGAACTTCCGGGAGGTTGTGTTGATAAAACAGATGTCGATCTGGCACATGCCATATCCAGAGAATTATTGGAAGAGACAGGCTATACCTTTGAACAGTTTGAACCATTGGGTATCACCTCATCGAACCCCTCGACGAACAGTAATTTGATGCACATGTTTCTCGCAACCGGAGGAAAAAAAATACAGGAACCTACACCTGACCCGGGCGAAGACATTGAAATCAAATTATTCAGTGTAGATGAAGTAATCGAATTGCTTCGCAACAATGAATTTGTACAATCCATGCACGTAACAACCATTTTTCGTGCTTTGGAAAAATTAGGCAGGCTGAACTATTGAACTGTTCCAAATCTTTTTACATCCACTTCTCCCACCAGAAAAATACTGCCACAAATCAAAATGAGGTCATTCTCGGTTGCCTGTGATAGGGCTTTTTGGATGGCATCATTTACTCCCGGAATTGCTTCCCCTTTCAAACCATAAACAGAGGCCATCTGCATTAATTCTTTAGCAAGAAGTGCTCGAGGAAGTGATGCCTGTGAAAAATAATACGTTGCCGCCAGAGGAAGCTGACATAATACAGTATTGATTTCTTTGTCCTTTACCATCCCAATAATGATAAAAAGTCGATTGTAAGGTGTTTTTTCCAGTTGTTGTACTACCTGGCGAATGCCATCTTCATTGTGGGCTACTTCTAAAACAATTCGGGGATATTTGTTGATTGTTTCCCATCTCCCGTGAAGACCGGTTGTAGATACAACTTTTCTTACAGCATTTTTCGCCTGCTCAAAACTAATGTCATATTGTAACTGCTGCAGAACCCTAACAGAACTGAGTACCGTAGGTAGATTATGTTGTTGATAGCGGCCCGGTAAATCCAATTCAAAAAGAAACTCCTTCGCGTCATTATTCTCCTCCCGAATCAAAATGGTAAGCAAATCTCCCGGCTTGCATTCCAATACCCTCCACTCCTTATCTGCGTGGTGGATCAGTTGTCTGGCCCCATCCCCGGAAACCCGATGAGTTATTTCATCAAAAATTGAATACAAAGATGCATCCATATGACCCAATACAACCGGTGTATTGGTTTTAATGATACCTGCTTTTTCCACTGCTATTGCCTCACGGGTATTGCCCAGTATATTCATATGATCCAAGCCAATGCTGGTAATAACCGATAAGTCGGGTTGGATAACATTTGTGCTATCCAACCTTCCCCCCAAACCGGTTTCTATGACAGCAATATCAACTTTGTTATCGGCAAAATATTTAAATGCCATCGCAACCGTAATCTCAAAA
>JBJTTC010000172.1:0-3998 GCA_046079965.1 Sediminibacterium sp.
CGTAAGGATTCTCCTTTTAATTCTATTTTATGAGCATTAGCTGTCAATCTGTCGCAGATTGCATCAGCCAGTGTTGGTTCATTGATGTATTCGTACCATTTATTAACGGGTAATTGTGATGTTATTATGTATAATACTCCCCAAATTTCAGACCAGAGGGTAAGTTAATTTTTTTTATTAATTTAAACCTCAATTATGAAAAAACAAACCCGTCGCAAATTTGGGGAGTATTATACTTTTCAAATTTTTCTGCTAACTATTTAGCAGAAACTTTTGAAAAATTAAGTTACATTTTCTTCTTTTATCCTGGAGCTTTTTTTGAGCCGATTAGTAGATTTTTATCCATTTTTGTTTGTTTTTTGATTGATTTTTCAGGTTCAACCATCCTGTTTTGCCCTTTTTGGTGCTGCAAGGGCACAGCTCCGCCTATGCGGCTTGTCGTTTTAATAAAAATCCTGCCCTGCATATATTATATACCATGCACCACATATCAAAGCGAAGGGCGTTGCGGAGTTTATTTTTGGCACCCATCAGGGTTACTTTCAACTTCTTTTTCATAAAGGCAAAGGGATGTTCCACCGCTGCTCTTACGGATGATTTTTGCTGGTTACGCTTTTGTTGTGATGCCGATAATTTTTTACCTCTCGTTGCCTTATCCAATACCCCATAATAGATACCCATAGCACGGGCAGCTTTCTTTTCTTTTTGTTTTGGGTAAGCTTTATCTGCCCATATGCTTTTTTCATCACCGCTTAGTACATTTTCCATCTCTGTACTGTCATGTACATTGGCCGGGGTAAAGCTTCGTTTGCGTATGATTTTGCTCTGGGCATCTACTCCGATATGCCCTTTGTAGCCAAAATATTTTTTACCGTTCTTTTCCGTGCTTTGGGCATCGGTGTCTATTTGGGCGCTGGGCTTGCCTTCCAGCTCACTTCGCTTTTGACGGCTTAATGGCGCATTGCCGCTTTGGATAATGGTGGCATCTACAATAGTTCCTTTCTTCAGTATCAATCCATGTAGTTCTATCTGGTGTACAATGCTGCTGAACAGCCTGTCCATTTTACCACTTTGTATCAGGGCCTCTTTAAACTTCCAGATGGTGGTAAAATCAGGAATATCCTGCTCGAAACTTAAACCCACAAATTGCTGAAAACTCAACCGGTCAATCAACTGGTCTTCCAACTCCTCATCACTCAGATTGAACGTGTATTGCAAAAACAACATCTTCAGCTTTACTTCAAAGGCAATCGGCGGGCGGCCACCTTTGCCGCCCTGGCTCTTATCCAGGTCCTGCACCAGGTTGACCAGTGCCTGCCAGTTTACCAACTGGCTAAGGGTGCTAAGCGTAGCTACGGCTTTACTTGTCTTGTTACGGCGGCGGCTAAAACCTAATACCGCATCCAGCAATGTCAGTTGTTTGTTTTCCATACCCTAAGTTCCCGATTTTAAATGAATTTTTCGGTTGCTGAAAAAAGGTTTTTCAAAGAACTCTTTAATTCTGGAATATATTTCGTTAAGCCCTACTAGTTGACGACCTTTTTAGAAACTTTAACATAGCAGATTTACTTTTTCATAAAATGGGTGTAAAGGATATTATAAGCGACAACTTCACAAATTCCAAAGGTTCGTTCAAGTTTTTTGAACAAAAATGAGTTATTAATTCATTAAGTCAAGTTGCTAAAAAATATAATACTTTACGAAAGCATTTTACATCCAACTTAGAGGAGGAGGTAAACATTTTTTTTACAATTGTTTAGCAATAAAAAAGGCCTGCTGTTATGCAGACCTTTTGATAAAGTTGAAAACAAAAGATAATTAATAGCGGTAGCTATCAGTTTTGAATGGACCCACCTTGCTGATCCCCAGGTATTCTGCCTGTGTTTCAGTCAATTCATCCAATACTGCACCTACTTTGCTAAGGTGAAGACGGGCTACTTTTTCATCGAGGTGACGTGGTAGTACATACACCTTGTTCTCATAGTTGCTGTGGTTGTTCCACAATTCAATCTGAGCAAGTGTTTGGTTGGTGAAAGAGTTACTCATAACAAAACTGGGATGTCCGGTTGCACAACCTAGATTCACCAATCTTCCTTCAGCCAATAAGATGATGTCCTTGCCATCTACATTGTACATGTCCACCTGGGGCTTAATGGTGTCTTTGGTATGTCCGTAGTTTTGATTCAACCAGGCAACATCAATTTCAATATCAAAGTGCCCGATGTTACAAACAATGGCTTTGTCCTTCATATTGCGGAAATGTTTTTCCGTAATCAGATCGCGACAACCGGAGGCTGTTACGATGATATCCGCTTCTTTCACTGCTTCAGTCATCGGCTTTACAGTATATCCATCCATAGCTGCTTGCAATGCACAAATCGGATCAATTTCCGTTACGATTACACGGCATCCTGCCCCACGCAATGATGCTGCAGAGCCCTTACCTACATCACCATATCCACCTACTACAGCAATTTTTCCTGCCATCATGATATCAGTGGCACGGCGAATGGCATCTACCAGAGATTCCTGACAACCATATTTATTATCGAATTTGGACTTCGTTACGGAGTCGTTTACATTGATGGCCGGGATTGGAAGAGTTCCTTTTGTCATTCTTTCATACAGACGGTGAACACCCGTAGTTGTCTCCTCAGATAAACCACGAATTCCCTTGATCAATTCAGGGTACTTGTCAAATACCATATTGGTGAGGTCACCACCATCATCCAGGATCATGTTCAGGGGACGATCGGGACTGCCGAAGAACAGAGTTTGTTCAATGCACCAATCAGCTTCTTCCTGAGTCTGTCCTTTCCACGCGAATACACCAATTCCGGCTGCTGCGATAGCTGCTGCTGCCTGATCTTGTGTAGAGAAAATATTACATGAACTCCATTTAACTTCTGCACCCAAAGAAACCAGCGTTTCAATCAACACCGCAGTTTGAATGGTCATGTGGAGGCATCCGGCGATTCGGGCACCCTTTAAAGGTTGTGAACCGGCATATTCTTCGCGAACAGCCATCAATCCGGGCATTTCTGCCTCTGCAAGTTTTATTTCTTTACGTCCCCAATCTGCCAGGCGCATGTCAGCAACCTTATTGGCCAAAGTGAAATCAATGTGTTGGAATGTAGTTGACATTTTTTTTATTTTGAGTGCAAAGGTATTTTGATAGTATTATATAATAAAATAAATATAAAAAATAGAACAAAATGTTTATTATATCGTAATTTACAGAACAAAAATCTAAAATGATATGCCTAAGTCACCAATAATAGCCGAAAAACCTCTTTTGCCGGTCATGCTTGATGAAAAGGACCTGGCCATTCTGCGCATCTTACAGCAAAATGCACGTGCCACCGTTCGGGAAATTGCTACCCAGGTAAAATTAAGTACCACCCCTGTTCATGAACGCATCCGTCGGCTGGAAACGCAGGGAGTCATTCGTCAATATGCCACCTTACTGAACCCCAATCTGGTTAACAAAGGTCTGATGGTGATTTGTTATGTTTCTCTCCGTCAACACAACAAAAGTGCCGGAAGCAGATTCATCAAAAGCATCATGGAAATGCCGGAAATCATTGCCTGCTATAATATATCGGGTGAATTTGACTTTATGCTGAAAGTAGTTGCGGAGAACATGGATGATTACTATCATTTCCATGTGAATAAACTCAGCCAGGCAGAGAACATCGGACAGTTACAAAGCGTTTTTGTGATGGGTGTAATCAAAGATACCCATGTCTTGGTCTGATGTCAGGGCAATCGAACGGGTTTTCGGCGTTTGGAACCTGCAAAGATTTTTTTCCTGAGTACATGGGCAAGGTAGGCTCCCCCTGCACCCGTTATCGCTCCGGCAAGAACATCACTGGGATAATGTTGTCCCAGGTACATCCTCGAATACCCTACACCACAGGCCCAGACATAGGCAGGTGCCGCCAGGTACCATTTTTTGGTTGATAGTAAAAGCGAGGTTGCATTGGAAAAAGACAGTG
>JBJTTC010000173.1:0-19082 GCA_046079965.1 Sediminibacterium sp.
CAGGTCTTTCTCCCGAGGATGGGTATTTCCTGCGTGTAGGTGTTGTGGGTGGCGGTTGCTCAGGTCTTAGCTATAAAATGGATTTTGACAATGAAACCCAGCCGATGGACCAAAGCTTTGAGCACAATGGTATCAGGATTGTTACCGATCTCAAAAGCTTTCTCTACCTGGTGAATACTGAATTGGATTTCTCCGATGGCCTCAACGGTAAAGGTTTCTTTTTCAACAATCCCAATGCCAGCAGAAGCTGCGGTTGTGGTGAGAGTTTCGCAGTCTAAATGTTTTTCATACAGATAATTGTACAGCCGCAATTCCTGCGGCTGTTTTTATTAGGAGAAATTACCCTTAAATATTTGTGAGAAAACACCTATCAGCCATTGCAGTTCGGGTCAATTCATCAATAACAAGTAGTTTTGAGCCATGTGGATGATTTGCAAAAAAGAATGGTGGCAATTTTTTAGCAGCCTTACCGGGTATCTGGCATTGGCAGCGTTCTATTTACTCAATGCCTTGCTCTTTTTTATATTTCCCGCCACCAGCCTTCTCGACTTTGGCTATGCAACCTTAACTCCCTTCTTCCGCTGGATACCCTATGTATTGCTGGTTTTTATACCTGTTATTACCATGCGAAGCTTCTCGGATGAATACCGATCGGGTTCATTTGAGTTGCTGAGAACTCTTCCTATAACCACCCTTCAATTGGTGGGAGGAAAATTCATCGGAGCACTGCTCATAGTATGGGCAGCATTGTTCCCTACCATATTATATGCAATTACCCTTCAGCAACTTAGTATAACTGGAGGAATAGATATTGGAGGAGTTATCGGAAGCTATACAGGACTCCTTCTACTCGGAGCATTGTTTACCTCCGTGGGTATTGCCGCCAGCAGTCTTACCGCCAATACAGTAGTAGCCTTTTTGGTAGGTGCTTGTATTTGCCTGTTGTTATACTCCGGCTTTGATTCACTGAGCCAACTTCCCGGCTTACCGGTGGAAAGTGAATATTATCTTCAAATGCTCGGCATTCGATTTCATGCAAGTGCAATGAGTAGAGGAGTATTGGATAGTAGGGATCTCGTTTATTTTATCGGAGTAACAACAGGGATGTTGTTGATTGCCCGAGGGCAGATAAAAACAAGAGGAACCCATGGCAAATAATTTGAAAGGTAAGGTTGCTGCAGGACTGGCCGTGCTGGTTTTTTTACTCTTGATTTTGGGAATTGCCGGCTTGTATTTCCGTCTCGACCTGACAACAGAGAAAAGATATACGCTTGCTCCCTCTACCCGTCAATTGCTGGAAGATCTGGACAGCACCATCCATGTTCAGGTTTTTCTCACCGGAGATTTACCTGCGAATGACAAAAAACTTTCTGTTGCCACAACTGAATTGTTGGATGAATTCAAATCAATTGCCGGTAAAAACCTTCGTATATCCTTTTCACTTCCTGATGAAGCCGGTTTAAGTGACTCAATGCGCTTGCGTTTGTATGACAGCTTGATGCGCTTGGGAGTTGTTTTTGAAACCAGTCAGGAACTGACCGACCGAAAGAAAAAAAAGATTACACAACGAATCATTCCCTCTGCACTGGTAACCTTTCGGAATGACCAGGCTCCGGTTGCCGTTGATCTCCGCAGTAGCCGGAAAATATATCAGCCCTTCGACATCATCAATGAAATGCCCCGCGAAGATGAAGAGGCAACCCGTAATGCTGCTGAAGCTTTGCTGGAATATAAAATGGCAGATGCCATCAATCAGTTAACACAAAAAAAAGTTCCCGTAGTAGCGTATGTAACCGGTAACGGCGAACCCGAAGATTATTCAGTGAGTGATATGGTGGAAGTTTTGCGCAATCGATATCGACTGGGCATTTTTGACCTAAAAAAGGGTTTCCCTGATGCCAACAAAATTCAGGCATTGATGGTTGTTAAGCCAACCCAGGCATTCAGTGAAGAAGATAAGTTGAAACTAGATCAATATGTGATGCAGGGAGGAAAAATTGTTTGGTTCATTGACAAACTGCACGCAGAACTCGATAGTTTGATGCGCAGTCAGGCGGAATATACAGCATATGACCGGGGCCTCGAACTCGATGATCTGTTATTTCGATATGGTGTTCGAATCAGGAATGATTTATTGCAGGACCTCAATTGCGCTAAAATTCCTATGGTAGTAGGAAGAAATCCGGATGGAAGTCCTGTAATGCGCCGGATTCCATGGCCCTACTATCCATTTCTGAGCGGAAGAGTACCACACCCTATATCAGCTAACCTGGATCGCATTTTACCCGTTTTTCCCTCAGGTATTGATACTGTGAAATCACCTGGAATCCGCAAGACAATCCTATTGGCCACCGATTCCAACAGCAGAAGCATAAGCTCCCCCGCTTTGGTTAGTCTTAACAGCGTTCGAACCGATGCCGATTTTCTCAGTTTTAACAAAAGCTATCTCCCGGTTGCAGTGCTGCTGGAAGGTCAATTCACTTCCCTCTTCACCGGCAGAGCCGGACAAGGACTAAAAGATTCTATTTTGCGAGCCACCGGACATCCTTTTGCAAATAATTCCCTGCAGTCTTCTGCTCAGATTGTGGTTGCCGATGCCAATATTGTTACCAACCCGGTTAGTGCCGGTTCAGGTCCGCAAATGATGGGTCAACTCCCTTTTGACAACTATCGGTTTGCCAACCGGGATTTTTTATTGAATGCACTGGATTACCTGGTTAGTGAAAGAAAACTTTATGAAAGTCGCAACAAAGACTTTGTACTTCGTTTGTTGGATAAAAAACGCGTGGAAGAAGAGCGTTTGAATTGGCAATTGCTCAACTTGCTGGGACCACTGGTAATTCTGTTGCTGGCAGCTTTTATTTTAAATAAGTTCCGTACAAAGAAATTTGCCATTTCATCATCACAACTTCACTCCTGATCATATGACAGCCCACCAGATTGTTTACATGGTATTCACAGCAGTATTAGTTCTTGCACTAATTCTTGATTTAGGTTTATTGAGTAAGAAAAATACAACAGTAACCATTAAGACAGCACTTTATCAGACATTTTTCTGGGTATCATTGGCAATAGGATTTTTTATTTTTTTGCTGGTGGAGGGACATGCATTGGCCAGTGAAAATGTGATTGTTCCGGGACAGGAGGCAGCGGCCTCTTCACAACTGGCTCTGGAATTCATCAGCGCCTATTTGATGGAATGGAGCCTGAGCATAGATAATATTTTTGTGTTTGTGATCATCTTTAATTCTTTCCGCGTCAAGCAAAAGCATTACCCCAGGGTTTTACTGATCGGCATTCTCATGGCTATAATTTTTCGCATCTTGTTCATAACACTGGGTGTGGCACTCGTTCATCAATTTTCATGGGTCTTATATCTCTTCGGCATTTTTCTTTTATATACCGGATATAAAATGTTCTTTGCCGGTGAAGACGAAGAGTTTGATCCACACCGCAGTTGGATTTATCTACAGATAAAAAAACTATTTCCGCTAACTGAAGAAGATGGGGATGGTAAATTCTACATCAAGGTAAATGGAAGGGGAGTATATACCAGTCTCTTCGTAGTGGTATTGTTGCTTTCAGCCATTGATTTGGTCTTTGCGCTGGATTCCATACCCGCTGTTATGGGCATATCGAAGGATCCTCTTGTAATTTATACTTCCAATATTTTTGCAGTATTGGGTTTGCGCAGCCTGTTTTTTCTCTTAAGGACTGCCGTTTCAAAGTTTGATTTTTTGCAACAAGGTATTGCCATCGTTTTGATGTTCATTGGAGTTAAAATGCTTGGGGAACATTACATAAGTCTGTGGATTCCAAAAAACATTCAGGTAGTCATCTCTTTGCTGGTAATTGTATTGTGCATATCCGGCTCTATTTTCTATTCTATATTTGTTAATAGACGCGGACTTCCTCCGGATGCAAAAGCAAAATAAATCAACCTTTGCAATACACCCTTCAACATATTGCAGAGATACTTGGCATTCATCCCCTGCCAAAAGAAGATTGTAGCATTCGCTTTTTATTAACCGATAGCCGAAGACTGGTGGCACCAGCCGAAACTTTGTTTTTTGCTTTGCCGGGGGACCGCCAAGATGGTCATGATTTTATTAATGAATTGTTACATCGTGGGGTGAAGGCAGCTGTTGTTCGAAATGATTATCCAATCACGGAAGAAAATAAAAACCTTACATTCCTCCGGGTGCCGGATGTATTGAAATCATTACAGCTTTTGGCAGCTCATCACCGAAATCAATTTTCAATACCTGTTATCGGAATAACCGGGAGCAATGGAAAGACAATCGTGAAGGAATGGTTGTATCAATTGCTGCATCAGGATGAAGTAATTGTTAGAAGTCCGCGAAGTTATAATTCACAAATTGGAGTTCCACTCAGTGTCTGGCTGTTGAATGAACACCATACGCTGGCAATTTTTGAAGCAGGAATTTCAACTGTTAGCGAAATGCCCAATCTGGCAAAAATTATTCAGCCCACGGTGGGTATATTCACGAATCTATCCGAGGCACATAGTGAAGGTTTTTTTGACCGAACAGAGAAGGGAAAGGAAAAAATGAAATTGTTTAATGGAGTTAAAAAACTTATTTACGCAGCAGATGAAACAGGCGGGATACTGCAGGAAAATACTCCTGAAGTACTAAAATCAGGCACAGAATTTTTTTCTTGGAGCAGGCACCACAAAGCCACGTTGAGTGTTATACAGGAAACCAAGTTGGTCGGACATACAGCCATTAAGGCAATGTATCGCAACAGGGAAATTGAAATACATGTTCCATTTACTGATACAGCTTCTGTTAACAATGCCCTTACCTGTTGGTTAACGCTACTAGCACTCGGATATGCTGCCGAAGAAGCAACCGGACGATTGTCATTGCTGGAACCAATTGACATGCGGATGCAGCTAAAGAAAGCTGTTAACCAATGTACACTCATCAACGACAGTTACAGCAATGATGAAACATCTTTGTCATTGGCAATAGATTATCAGAAACAACAGGCCGGGAAGCAGCCTACCATTTTGATTTTATCAGATTTGATGACTGCTGAAGGGGCAGACGAGGAATTATACATACGATTGGCTTATATGATGCGGTCTAAGGGAATCAGCCGATTAATCGGCATTGGTCCTCGAATGTCAAAACAGGCATCTATTTTTCATCAATCACTTCCCTCAGCCATTTTCTTTCCTGATACCGACGCTTTCTTCCGACATTTTATGCTGAGTGATTTTCAATCCAGTGTTATATTAATTAAGGGTGCCCGTGTATTTCAGCTGGAAAAAATTGCCCGTTGGCTCGACATAGTTACCCATCAAACCCAATTGACCATTCGTCTGGGTGCTTTGTCCCGCAACATTAAAAAACACCAGTCATTATTGAATGCTGATACAAAGCTGATGGTTGTGCTAAAGGCATTTGGATATGGAAGTGGGAGTTCGGAAATAGCCAGGATGCTGCAATATCAACCGATACATTATATAGCTGTTGCCTATATTGATGAAGGCATAGAGTTGCGAAAGTCTGGCATTCGGCTGCCCATTCTGGTAATGAATGCAGAGGAATACGGCTGGGAAGCCATGCTTCAACATCAACTTGAGCCGGAATTATTTAGTCCGGCAATGACCGAAAGATTTATTTCATTGCTCAGGCGCGAAGGAATGAATGCCTATCCTGTTCACATTAAAATCAATACAGGAATGAACAGGCTGGGGTATGACCCGGATGATTTGGCAGAATTGTGCCAGACCATACAAAACAATGAAGCCATCCGGATACAGTCTGTTTTCAGTCACTTTGTTGCTAGTGAGGACCCCGGTGCAGATGACTTTACCCGCGGTCAATTGAAACTTTTTCTGACATGTTGTACTTCCATTCAGGAAGCAGCGGGATATAAAATTTTGCGACACATAGCTAACTCTTCTGCCATTCAACGAATACCGGAAGCACAGCTGGATATGGTGAGACTGGGCATGGGAATGTATGGGGGAGATGCATCCAATCAGCTTCAACTTGAACCGGTTGCCACACTCACCTCCACCATTGCTCAGATAAGAAAAGTGAGGGCAGGAAAAACAGTAGGTTATGGAAAGTCGGCGGTTTTGGAAAGAGATACTTTGGTTGCGGTTGTGAATATCGGATATGCAGATGGCTTTAGCAGACAGTTGGGAAATGGTGCAGGCGAGATGTGGGTTGCGGGCCACCGGGTAAAAGTGTTGGGTCATGTATGTATGGACATGACCATGGTAGATGTAACGGATGTACCGCAAGTAAGGGTGGGTATGGAAGTAGAAATCTTCGGTCGTCATTTACCTGTTGCAGAAATGGCCAAAAGAGCACAAACGATTACCTATGATGTCATGACCGGGATAAGTGCCAGGGTAAAACGTATTTACGAAGAAGAATGAGTTATCATTGTTAGCGACACGGGAACAGATTTTATGTTGCTCCCTGTTCAAATAGTATATTTGCAACTCAAAATTGGAAACAGTGAAAGGAAAAAACCTGATTTATTTGATATTGTTGATTCTGGTTGCCGACCAGGCCCTCAAATTTTATATCAAGATGAATTATTATGCCGGTGAGGAGCATGCCATCATTGGCCAATGGTTTCGTTTGCATTTTGTTGAGAATGAAGGAATGGCATGGGGTTGGAAATTGGGGGGTGACTGGGGAAAGATTGCCCTAACCTTGTTTCGGCTGGTAGCAGTAATTTGGGGCAGTTTTCTCATTAAGGACTTCATCAGGAAAAAATACAGCAAAGGTTTTTTGATTTGCGCCTCCCTTATTTATGCCGGTGCATTGGGAAATTTAATTGACAGCATTTTCTATGGTATCATTTTTGAGCAGAGCAATCCCATCGCTCAAAACATTGCTCGTTTGTTTCCACCCGCTGGAGGTTATGCTTCTTTACTGCATGGGAAGGTGGTAGATATGCTTTATTTTCCCATTATCACCAATGCTCATTTCCCCTCCTGGGTACCGGTATGGGGCGGACAGGAGTTCGAATTTTTTCGGCCCGTTTTTAATTTAGCGGATGCATCTATCTCAACCGGTGTAATTGTACTTCTGTTGTTTCAGAATCAACTGATGAAAAGGGAAGAGGAGAAAATTGTCAATACAATAGTAACCAGTACAGAGGTGAGCGATAAAAATCAGGTCATGTAATTTGTTTCTGATTGCTTCATCAGAAAATAGTAGGTTTCCTCGTAATGGATACCAACTGGGTATTTGGGGTAATGCCCAATACCTGATCAATCAATCCGAATCCCTTAGCATAATAAGAGGTACCCGAAAGAATTACCCGGTACGAGCCTGAGGTGGGCTTGAAGTTGATTTCTCGTTTAACCGCAATAACATTTTGATAGGTATTTCCACCCACCGTGTAAGGAGCTGTATTTTTAGACACGATGGTAAATTTAGATTTGGTACTGCCTAACTCGTAAACACCCGGACTAACCTCTAATTTAACGATACCGTATTCAGGCGTTTCCCAACTCTCATTTACTGCTGCCGATTCTTTCAGGAAGGGATACAAAATCAGTAATCCCGGGATAGAATCAAAAATATAGACATAATCAAACTCAGGGGTACTCAATGCATAGTAATTACCATTGTTGGTATTTTTGGCAAAGAAGAAAGTATCGCCAAGCGAACGGGCAAACTGGTAATACTTGAGGCTGTCGATATCAAAACTTTGTTCTGCCACAGTCACCCGGAAGGTATCCAGCGTGCCAATGTTGGGATCATATTTGTAGGTCCAGTTGGAAGCCTTGGTCGTAGGAAAATAATCACCCCCACCTCCTCCCGAACCGCCCGAACCTGAAGTGGTGACAGTGAAATTGCAGAAAGTTCCATTGAATTTGAGCGTGTAGACGGAAGTTTTGGGAAGAAGGGGTTTTCCAAATCCCCGGATGCTAACGGCTTTTGCACCTGTATTCAGTACAAAGCCTGAATCGCGGAACCAGATGCCATTGATGGTATCTGATTCAATGAGGTATTTACCCGTTGTGATGAAATTGATATTGGCCTGTATCTGATTGGTAGATGTCAAATTCACATCCACCTGATAATTTCCACTGACACTGATTTGTTTACAGGATCCTGCAGAATCGAGCAGGGTTCCCAGGGCATTCATGGAAAATCCACCTCTTTCAATGCTGTATTCTTTTTCACATGCTACCAGTAGCACGACGAAAACAGCCAGACCAAGTATTTTTTGTGGGAATGATTTCATGCAAGAGGCTTTCACCAATGTTTAAGATACAAAATAAATAAAAAATGCTGCCACCCATCCTAAGAATCCGTTTAACTGACCCTCAACCCCAATTTTTAACTTTTCAGAGGGAATCGGAAAATCTCTTTCAGGAACCCAAACATTATTGCATAATAATTTAAATGCATATTATTTGAGGTCATCATTCCAATGGGAATAGATGCACTTCTTTCTAAGAAGTAAGTAACAAATAAGTTATGATGAGATCAGAAGGACTTCAATCTCTCCGATTATTTCGGGCGTCGAAAAATATAGCGGGTAATGAAAATTCCTCCTGCGCTAGATCCGCCTGATGACTGTTGATTGCTTCCGGTGATCACAGAAAACAATTCCCATCCCTCATTGCTGAATTCATTTAGTCTTTCCACGATCACCCTGTCATTATTGGTGATGTTGCCAAAATTGATACCTACAAAACTGTAAAAATTCTTTAATTCTTTTTCGAGGGTTTGTCCATTGTCGTCGGTGGTCAGGATGCGCGACCGACCTACACCGCCGGGAACTACCGACTCGACGGCAGTTATTTGTTTGTATTCATATCGAATGGCAGGGACTTTGGTTGTTTGTGCAGATGCCGCCATCATGGAGAAAGAAAAAAACAGTACTGAAATACCGAAGGCTTTGACTTTTTTCATGGTCTTTTTTTTAGAACCCAAAGGTATTCATTCTTTCATTTTGTAAAATTTTTCAGCCAAGCTGTAATTTCCACTTTCCCTGTCTCAATGATATCTGAAAGTGCGGAGATTATCTGGTTGAAGGATACTAGTTCTACCCGTTTTTTTGTACCTTTGCACACCTTATAAATCAGCCGTAGAAGTACAAAACTTCTTTTTAAAATGACTACTGCATACAGAGAATTTTCAGGTCTGCAATTGCCCGGTATTGAACAGGAGATCCTGAAACTGTGGGAACAAGAACAGACTTTTGAACAAAGTATCTCTTTGCGCGAAGGAAAAAAGCCCTTTGTTTTTTATGAAGGCCCCCCCAGTGCCAACGGCATGCCCGGAATTCACCATGTTATTTCCAGAACATTGAAAGACCTGGTATGCAGATACAAAACCATGCAGGGTTTTCAGGTTAAGCGCAAGGGTGGGTGGGATACGCACGGATTACCGGTTGAATTGGGAGTAGAAAAAGAATTGGGAATAACCAAAGAGGATATAGGCAAATCCATTAGCATTGATGAATACAACCAACAGTGCCGCAAAGCAGTACTTCGATTCAAAGACCAATGGGACTTACTAACCAGGCAAATGGGGTACTGGGTTGATTTGAATCATCCCTATGTAACTTTTGAAAACAATTACATTGAAACACTTTGGTGGATATTGCAACAACTTTATCAAAAGGACCTCCTTTATGAAAGCGTGAGTATCCAGCCTTATTCCCCCGCTGCAGGAACCGGCTTGAGTTCTCATGAACTGAATCAGCCGGGTACCTATAAGCAGGTAAAAGATACGAGTGTGGTAGCTATGTTTCGACTCAGCCACACATCCGAGTCGGCTTTCCTTTTTGAAACATTGGAAAGCGGTTCTCATCTCTCTTCCCGGGAAATTTATTTGATGGCCTGGACGACAACTCCATGGACCCTTCCCTCCAATTTAGGTCTTACTGTTGGTCCGGAAATTGAATATGTATTGGTGCGCACTTTCAATCCTTACACACACATACCAGTTAACATCATAGTAGCAAAGAACCTGCTACACAAGTATTGTAAGCCTGAAGGTGAAGCAGGTGATTTTTCCATTTACAATGAAAAATCGGCTGTTGTTCCCTGGGAAATCAGGGCCAGTTTCAAAGGAAGTCAACTGGAAGGTTTACGATATGAACAACTATTACCTTTTGAAGCCAATTCACCGGAGAAAATAAAATCCATTACACCCAATGCCGACCCATTCAGGGTATTGGTAGCAGATTTTGTTACTACGGAAGATGGAACCGGAATCGTACATACTGCACCCGCTTTTGGGGCTGATGACTTTAAAGTGGGTTCGAAATATGGTATAGGAATTCTGACCCTCGTTGACCGACAAGGAAAATTCGTGGAGGGCACAGGAATTTACAGTGGGCGATACGTAAAGAATTACAAAGACGAACCCAATTACATAGATGTCAACATCGATATCAGCGTACAACTTAAAAAGGAGAATCGCGCGTTTAGGGTTGAAAAATACGAACACAGTTATCCGCATTGCTGGAGAACAGATAAACCTATTCTGTATTATCCTCTGGATGCCTGGTTTATTCGAACCACGGCTGTGAAGGAACAGATGGTGCAACTCAATAAAACCATACAATGGAAACCGGCATCTACCGGGGAAGGAAGATTTGGTAATTGGTTGGAAAATATGGTTGATTGGAACCTGAGTCGCAGTCGTTTTTGGGGAACACCCTTGCCTATTTGGAGAACAGAAGATGGATCTGAAGAAGTATGTATAGGATCTATAGAAGAACTTAAAACTAATGCAGCTAAAGCCCGGGATGTATTAGGAGATTCAGTTAACCCATGGCTGAATGACACATCTGTCATTGATTTACATAAACCTTTTGTAGATGACATTATACTTGTCAGCACGCAAGGAAAGCCCATGTATCGACTGCCCGATCTCATCGATGTTTGGTTCGATAGCGGTGCCATGCCATATGCTCAATGGCATTACCCATTTGAAAATCGGTCGCTCATTGATTCCGGCGAGGCGTTTCCTGCAGATTTTATTGCTGAGGGTGTTGACCAAACACGGGGCTGGTTTTATACCCTTCATGCCCTGGCAGTAATGTTGTTTGGAAAAGTTGCTTATAAAACGGTGGTCAGCAATGGACTCGTGCTCGACAAGAATGGCAATAAAATGAGCAAGCGCCTGGGTAATGTGGTGAATCCCTTTGAGACCATCCACCAATATGGTGCCGATGCAACCCGCTGGTACCTCATCACCAACGCCTCCCCCTGGGATAACCTGAAATTCGATGCAGCCGGCATACAGGAAGTGCAACGTAAATTTTTTGGTACCCTGTACAATACCTACCAATTTTTCATTCTCTATGCCAATGTGGATGGGTTTGCTTTTCAGGAAAAATACATTCCTGTAGAAAATCGTCCTGAAATAGACCGCTGGATCATTTCTTGTTTGCATTCACTTTGTCAACAGGTTACAAAAGCCATGGATGATTATGAGCCCACAGTTGCCGGGCGACTCATGGAAGTTTTCCTGGATGAAAACCTGAGCAACTGGTACGTTCGACTTTGTCGTCGCCGTTTTTGGAAAGGAGAGTACGAATACGATAAAATAGCTGCCTACCAAACACTTTACGAATGCCTGGATACCATTTGCCGATTAATGGCCCCAATTTCACCCTTTTTCAGTGATGCTTTGTTCCGCCGCCTCAATGTGGTAAGCAAAATGCATCCGGTGGCTTCCGTTCATCATACCCAATATCCAGAAGCCAACTCAGCTCTGATTGACCAACAGCTAGAACAACGCATGCAATTGGCACAGGATGTAAGCTCTCTGGGTCTCTCCCTACGGAAAAAAGCGAACATAAAAGTCCGGCAACCCCTCCAAAAAATGATGATTCCTGTGCTCAATCCGACCATGAAAGAACAGTTGAAAATGGTAGAGCACCTGATCAAGGCCGAAGTAAACATTAAGGAAATAGAATATATAAAAGATACGGATGGAGTAATTAGTAAAAAACTTAAACCCAACTTCAAATTGCTGGGTGCGCGACTGGGAGCCAAAATGAAAGCTGCAGGACAATTAATCGTTTCCATGGATTCGAGGGCAATTGCTGCTTTTGAAGAGAAGGGGCAAACCAGCTTTACTATTGATAATGAAGTAGTTACAATTTTGTTATCTGAGGTTGAAGTCTTGGCTGAAGATATTCCCGGTTGGACAGTTGCCGTAAAAAATGGCATCACTGCCGCTCTTGACATACAAATTTCCCCTGAATTGGAGCAGGAGGGCCATGCCCGGGAGTTAGTGAACAGGGTTCAAAACATCCGAAAAGACCTCGGATTAGCACTGACAGACAGGATTTTTGTGAAACTAGAGCGTCGACCGGCCCTGGAATCTGCTATTATTCATTTTAACAACTATATTTGCCGCGAAATTTTGGCAGACTCTATCGAGCTGGTGCCCTCCCTAAAAGAAGGCACAGAGATTGACGTAAACGAGGAGTTGCTAAAAGTGGAAGTCACCAAAAAAGGAATGTAGTTATGGCAAGTAAAAAACCCGCCCCTAAAAAGTCAGCCCCCGCGAAAAAGGCGGCTCCTGCAAAAAAAGTAATTCCTGCAAAAAAAGTAATTCCGGCCAAAAAAGCAGCTCCGGCAAAGAAAGCCGCTCCCGTAAAGAAGGCTGCTCCTGTAAAGAAGGCTGCTCCTGTAAAAAAAGCAGCTCCGGTTAAAAAAGCTGCCCCTACGAAGAAAGCTGTCCCGGCGAAAAAGCCGGTACCCGTGAAAAAACCTACTCCGGCACCCGTAAAAAAACCTACTCCGGTACCCGTGAAAAAGGCGGCGCCTCCTGTTAAAAATGCAACACCTGCTAAAAAACCGGTGGTTGTATCTCCCTCTAAAAAACCGGTTAATACTTCAACTGCAAAACCTGCAGTGGCAACTAAACCCGCTCCTGCTCCTGCCAAGCCAACCCCAGCGCCTATCCGCAAGGTTGAAGTAAAGTTGCCACCAGCCCCTCCGGTAAAGCCTATAAAAAAACAACCTGAGCCAATTAAAGAAGTGAAGGTGCCCAAGTTGACGACCAAATCCAGCATTCCTTACAAGCCCGGCTATACCCAGTTGGAAAAGCGAGCTGAGATTACTTATACGGGAGCAGAGCCCCTGGTTCGCTACAGCGACGCTGATCTCAATGAATTCAGAGAACTGATTGCCCGCAAGTTGGAAGCAGCTCGTAAGGAACTTACCTATTTGCAAGGATTAATTACTCGCAAAGATGAAATGGGGGGTGACAATGATGATGCCCGCTATATGACTATGGAAGATGGTAGCGTAAGCATGGAGAGAGAACAACTCGGACAAATGGCTAGTCGCCAGATAACATACATCGACCACCTTGAAAAAGCCGCCATGCGAATTGAGAATAAAACGTATGGCATTTGCCGCGTAACAGGTAAGTTGATTGACAAAGCTCGCTTACGCGCCGTCCCCCATGCTACTCTTTCACTTGAAGCCAAATTAGGTTTGGTGAAGCCGGCGTCTGAATAATAATGTTCTTTTCGCTCAGAGACATCAAATCAGGCAAAAGTTTGCAGATCTATCAGTTTTTTGTAGTGACCCTGCTGCTGCATCAATTGATCGTGTGTGCCTCTTTCTATGATTTCACCCTGGTGTAGAACAATAATTTCATCGGCATGTCGAATGGTACTTAAACGATGGGCAATCACCAATGAAGTTCTGTTTACCATCATATGATTGATTGCATCCTGAACACTTCGCTCACTTTCTGTGTCAAGTGACGATGTTGCTTCATCTAAAATTAAAATGGGTGGATTCTTTAGAACTGCTCTGGCGATCGTCAACCGTTGTTTTTCACCCCCACTCAACTTATTACCTCTGTCGCCGATGTTTTCCAATAAACCCAGGTCTTTTTGTTCTATGAAAGACCAAGCGTTGGCTATACGGGCTGCTTTCACAATTTCTTTTTCATCAGTAATCCCTGTACCCAAGGTGATGTTGGCACCAATGGTGTCATTGAATAGAATTGGTTCCTGGGTTACGATGCCCATCATTCTACGCAGAGATTCCTGGGAGTAACTTTTAACATTAATACCATCTAGCAGAATTTCACCTGAACTAACATCATGGAATCGACAAACCAAATCTGCCAAGGAACTCTTCCCGGAACCTGAAGAACCAACCAGGGCAATGGTTTTACCTTTTTCAATGTGTAAGTTGATATTTTTTAGAACAGGCTGTTCATCATAAGCGAAGCTCACATTTTTAAATTCGATTCCTTGCTGAAAGCTCGTTATTTCAATCGCATCCGGCACATCAACCACTGCTACCTTTGTCTGCAGCACTTCTTCTATCCGCTGAATAGCAGCACTGCCTCTCTGTGCATTATAAAAGGCAGTAGATAATGCTTTTGCGGGATTGATGATTTGTGTAAAAAAAACAATGTAAGTAATAAAGCTGGCTGGTGATAGTCCTGTCTGATTTCCCAAAACCAGTTGACCACCCAACCAAAGAATACAAGAGAGAACGGCTACACCTAAAAATTCAGAAAGCGGAGACGCAAGATCTTTCCTGAAATTCATTCGATTTCTCACGTGGTTAAGTGTATTGTTGGTGTCAACAAATTTTTCACGCATCATCGACTCCGCGTTAAAAGCTTTGATGACACGCAATCCCCCCAGTGTCTCATCGAGAATGGATAGCAAACGTCCCTGGGTCTCCTGTGAAATGGTTGATTGCTTTTTTAATGACCGACTGATGCGACCAATGATGAAACCTGTCACAGGCAACAGAACCAACAGGAAGAGTGAAAGTGTCGGACTGGTATATACCAATGCAATCAATATGATGAGAATCGTTAGCGGTTCTCGGATCAGACCCTCCAAAGTACTCATCACACTCCATTCAATTTCATTGGCATCATTGCTCATTCTGCTGATGATGTCTCCTTTTCTCTTCTCGGAAAAATATCCGATCGGTAATTCAAGCAACTTGGTATAAAGATCTGCCCTGAGCTTTGTCATTACATAATTTCTCATTGGGGCAAGCACCCTGAAAGATAGATAAGTAAACAAATTTTTGAAAAATACAGCCGTTACTATCATCAAACAAATGGCACCTAAGGCATAAATTTTCCCTTTACTGACAATTAATACCCCTATAGCATATTTGAGCCAATCCATCAATCCACTGATACCTGTTAAAGAGAGGTCAATGGCCGGCTTCACCGGTTGGGGCAATTGCGGATCGAAAAGCATTTGTAAAAAGGGAGCCAGCATGGCTAGTGAAACCAAGGAAAAAAGTACCGAAAGCAGGTTGCACAAAACATACAAAACAATGTTTTGGCGTTGGGATCTTAAATAGTAAAGAATACGTGAAAAGCGTTTCATGCGCGCAAATTAGCTGCTTTTACCCCCGAAAGTAAGTACTTTTGCATAGAATCAACCGGATCGATATGACAGAAGGTAAAAGGCAGCGACAGGTGGCCGGAGTTTTGCAGGAGGCGCTGAATGATGTTTTCAGGCATTTGTCACTTCATATGATGCAGGGAGGGATGGTATCCATTGCTTCAGTAAAGGTTACGCCCGATTTACTGGAAGCCAGAATTTATATTAGTCTTTTCCAGGTTACTGATCCGGCAGCTGCCATGAAATTGATAGAATCAAGGGCATGGGAAATAAAAAAGGAATTGTCCCAACGGGTAAAGCACCAATTAAGACGCATACCTGTACTTCATTTTTACAGAGATGATACCCTCGATTATGTTTTTAAAATGGAAGAAATATTTAAAAACATCGTAGCACAGGAAAAAGAAAAAGAAGACAACGCTTCTGCCTGATTTCCTACCAGTCATCCCATTGATTACATAATACTTCTTAAGTGAATCTTTTATTTGCCTGGCGATATTTTAGTACCGGTCAAAAAGCCAGTGTAATCAACTGGATGTCGAGAATCAGTCTCCTTGCGATTGGTGTAGGTGCTACCTCACTGGTTATTGTCCTAAGTGTTTTCAATGGTTTTGAAGACCTTGTCAAAGGAATGTACAACGATTTCTATGCAGACATACGGGTAGTTCCCTCTCGAGGTAAAATCATGCGCCTGTCAGACAATCGATTGCAGCAAATGAAACAACTACCCGGCGTAGCATCATTGAGCAGGGTAGTGGAAGAAAATGCAGTATTGAGCGGGGCATTTCAAACAATCGTTACCTTGAAGGGGGTTGACAGTCAATATACTTCAGTTACCCATATCAATACACCTCAGTATTTACTTCGCGGAAATTTTTCGCTGGGGGATGCCAATGATCCTGCTATTGTGGTTGGAGTCGGCATTGAGAATGCTGCCCGACTGGAAGTGGAAAGATATCAGTACCCTGCGGTCGTTTACCTGCCCAATAAGCAGGCCAGTCGTCTGATTTCAGAGGAGGGACTTCATTCGTCCACTGTCAAACCAAAGGGAACATTTGCAGTACAACAGGAATTTGATAATAAATATGTTTTCACCAACCTGGCGTTCATGCAGTACATGCTTTCCCTGCAGCCGGATGAATATGCTGCCGTAGAAATGAAGGTAAACGGTGATCCTACTAAGGTTCAGACATCCCTTCAGCAGTTGTTGGGAAATGAATACCTGGTGGAGACAAGATATCAGCAAAACATGGGCTTATACCGTGTAATGAAAACAGAGAAGTGGTTCATTTTCGTGGTGCTTTCCTTGATTTTGGCAGTTGCAGCATTTAACATCATCGGGTCACTTACCATGCTGGTGCTTGAAAAAAAGAAAGACATAGCCATCTTACAGGCCATGGGATCTTCTCAACAGCGGATCCGCTTGATCTTCCTACTCGAGGGGTTGCTACTTGGTCTTATCGGAGGGGGCGGAGGTATGTTGCTGGCAGCGATCATCTGCTGGATTCAATGGCAGTTTAAATTGATCAAACTTGCCGGAAGTACCTTCATCATAGACTATTATCCGGTGGCCATGCGACTTGAAGATTTTGCATTGGTAGGAACGACATTGATGATCATAACCGTTGCAGCTGCATGGATTCCCGCTCAAAGAGCAGGAAAACAGGGATATTCACTCAAGAGTTTCTAGCAGAGCAAATGCAATAAATTCATCAATAATCACCCAGGGTTTCAGGAAGTTCAGAAAGGGCGGTTGCCAACTGGGCATCATTCGGTGCAATGCCATGCCATTCGTGACTTCCCTCCATAAACGAAACCCCTTTGCCCATGGCTGTTTTCATCAGAATGGCAATGGGTTGTTGATGAAAAGCGGCTGCTTTGGCGGCATCCAGCGTTGTTAGAATTGCATCCATGTTATTGCCATCCATCTCAAGCACCTTCCAGCCGAAGGCCTCCAGCTTGGCTTTCAGGTTACCAAGGTTCATGACCTTATCTGTTGGGCCATCAATTTGTTGTCCATTCCAGTCAATCGTAACAATCAGGTTATCTGCCCGATGGTGGGCCGCGGCCATGAAGGCCTCCCAGTTCTGCCCCTCATTTAATTCTCCGTCACCGGTTAAACAGTACACCAGGTGGTTATCATTGTTCAGTTTTTTTGCTAGTGCTGCACCCAGTGCTACACTCATGCCCTGACCCAGTGAACCACTGGCAATGCGAATGCCGGGAAGATGTTCATGGGTAGTCGGGTGACCTTGCAAGCGGGAATTGATTTTCCGGAACGTCGCCAATTCTTTTACATCAAAATAACCTGCTCTTGCCAATACTGCATACATCAAAGGCGAAATATGTCCATTCGACAAAAAAAATACATCCTCCCCATTGCCATCCATACTAAACCCGGGATTCCGCTTCATTGCCTGAAAGTAAAGTGCAGTCAGAAAGTCGGCACAGCCCAGGGAACCGCCCGGATGACCGCTTTGAACCGCATGCACCATCCTGACAATATCACGTCGAATCTGGGTAGCCATTTGGGATAATTCCTGTGTTGTCATATTTCAAAACTTGTGTTGCAAATATAAGTGAGAGAATTCAGTTGATGGTTCGATTGGGAAGGTTTGTCGGCTGCTACCAACATTTTTTTTACTTTTGGCATCTCAAATACAAGGAAATGTCGGAAGAATTATTTTTAATCACCGGTTCGGCTGAGGAAAGCATGCGCAAAGGCATTGCCCATTTGGAAACGGAATTAACCAAAATACGGGCCGGCAAAGCAAGTCCCTCTATGCTGGATGGTATTCTGGTAGAGTATTATGGAAGTCCCACCCCCATAGCCCAGGTAGCCAACATATCAGTACTCGATGTGAGAACCATCAGCATCCAACCTTGGGAAAAATCAATGCTCTCTGCCATTGAGAAATCAATCATGCAGGCGAACATTGGTATAACACCTCAAAATGATGGCAATCAAATCCGGTTGTTTATGCCGCCACTTACTGAGGAAAGAAGGAAGGAGTTATTCAAAAAAGCCAGTGGGGAAGGGGAACACTCAAAAGTAGCCATACGAAATATTCGCAGAGATGCCATTGAACAAGTCAAGAAATTGCAGAAGGAAGGGTTGAGTGAAGATGCAGCCAAGGATGCTGAAAAAGAAATTCAGGACCTCACTGATAAGTACATACTGCTGGTGGACAAACACTTGTCTGCGAAAGAAAAAGAAATGATGGCGGTTTAGCCAGGTATTCATAACAGTTTAAAACCGGAACTACATTTCCGGTTTCTTTTTTTTCGGCCGGTTCACCAAATAAACTCCGGCTAGAATAACAAACAAACTCAATACCTGCTTTTCCCTGATGTATTCCTGTCTAAGCAACCCCCAACCAATGGCCACAATGGGGATGCCATAGGTTACCATCGAAGCAAAAACCGGCCCGGCTCTCTTCACCAAAACATAAAATAAGATGGAGGCTATGGCTGTTCCAAATGTGCCAAGCAGAACAGCAGCGAGTGTCGATTGCAAATAGGGGCCTTCTAGTAAAGGTAAACTCCCGTATCCTGTGTACAGCAAAATGGCAAGGGATGGAAAAATCAACAATACAAAAGCAAGGGATGCAATATCAATTGCCCGAAAGTTCTTCATATAACGTCCCACCATGTTTACATTGAGTCCATACATCAGTGTAGCAGCAATGACTAAAAAGGAA
>JBJTTC010000174.1:0-4621 GCA_046079965.1 Sediminibacterium sp.
AGATTGTCTTCATGGAGAATCAACACTTTCCCTGTCCTGGCTACCGACAACCGAATGGCAGCATAATCCAATGGCATCAAACTGCGCAGGTCAACAACATGGAGAGAACCCTCCGGATGATTTCGCTGATAGTCCATCGCCCAATGCACACCGGCACCATAGGTGATCACCGAAATGTCTTCCCCCTCTTGTACTATTCTGGCTTTCCCAATCTCAATCTCATAATAGGTATCAGGTACAGGTTCGGACTGGCTGCGGTAGAGTACTTTGTGCTCAAAGTACATCACCGGATTGGGGTCTTGAATAGCAGCATTTAGCAGGCCCTTGGCATCATAAGCCCCCGATGGATAGACCACTTTTAGTCCGGGCACATGCGTGAACCAGGCCTCATTGCTCTGCGAGTGAAATGGACCTGCACCTACACCGGCACCGGTTGGCATGCGAATCACCACCGGTGCAGATTGTCCCCAGCGGTAATGAATTTTGGCCAGGTTATTTACAATCTGATTGAACCCCACAGTAACAAAATCGGCAAATTGCATCTCCATCACACTTGGTATTCCTTCGAGAGCAAGTCCCAAGGTTACACCCACAATTGCACTCTCACAAAGAGGGGTATTCCGCACCCGGTGTTTTCCAAACCGTTCCATCAGGCCCTCAGTTACCTTAAATGCCCCTCCGTACTCGGCAATATCTTGTCCCATCAACACCAACCTTGAGTCCCTTTCCATGCTCTGCTCTAACGCTTCTCGGATGGCATCCAACATGCGCTTTTCTTTTATCCCCGAATTTCGCGGATCCGTATCCGGCAGAATCACAGGTGCTGATTGCCGAACAGCATAGACATCATTGGCTTCTTCCGTTGTATTGGGAATGATGGGTTGAACCTGCTCAGCCAATTTTAGCTCGGAGTCAATGTATGCCTTGTGCTCGTGTCGGATAGCGGCAACTTCCATCTCAGTAAGCACCCCTTCCAGAACAAGGAACTGCTCATAATTCTTAATGGGATCCTTGCGACCCCATTCTTCCATCAACTCTTTGGGAACATACTTGGTGCCACTTGCTTCCTCATGTCCGCGCATGCGGAAAGTCATACACTCTATGAGATAGGGCTTTTTTTCTCGCAGACAGTATTCCCGCACTCCGCGAATGGTGTCGTGCACGGCCAGCACATTGTTGCCATCGATTACTACCGTTTCCATACCATACCCGATTCCCTTATCCGCCAATTGGCGGCATCGGTACTGTTCACTAACCGGTGTACTGAGTCCGTATCCATTGTTTTCAATGATAAAAATTACAGGCAGGTTCCAAACTGCTGCTACATTCAGTGCTTCATGAAAATCTCCCTCACTCGTTCCGCCATCTCCCGTGAAAGCTACTGCTACCAGGGGTTCTTCTTTCAATTGATGTGCCAGGGCTGCCCCATCCGCCAGCGCCAGCTGGGGTCCCAAATGTGAGATCATACCACAGATACGATGCTCACTACTGCCGAAATGAAAGCTGCGTTCCCGCCCTTTGCTGTAACCTTCTTTGTGTCCCTGCCATTGCTGAAACAACCGATGTAATGGCATGTCACGCGAGGTAAATACACCCAGGTTGCGGTGCAATGGCATGATCCAGTCCCGCTTGTTCAGGGCAGCAGTCACACCCACGGCAATAGCTTCCTGACCAATGCCGCTGAACCACTTACTGATTTTTCCCTGGCGCAGTAATACCAGCATCTTTTCTTCAATCATCCGCGGCAACAACAACTGCCGGTAAATATGAATCAGTTCCTGGTTGCTGTAATTGTTGCGCTGGAATTGCATGCTGAGTATTGTAGTACAAATCTACAAGATGCTTCGCTCTCTATGGTAAATGTTGTGCACAAAAAAAGCCACCGCAAGGGTGGCTTCCAATATTTCATTGCACTATGATTAATCTCTGCGTGCAAGCTTACTGAGCAAGCGCAAGATCTCCATGTACAACCATACAATGGTTACCATGAGACCAAATGCACCATACCATTCCATATCTGCTGGCAAACCACGGTCAGCTCCCTGCTCAATCATATCAAAATCGAGAATCAGGTTCAGTGCAGCAATGGCCACCACAAACAAGCTGATGCCAATGCTCAGCATGCTGCTGTCGCTCATGAAACTTACGTTCACGCCAAAGAAACCGAGGATCATAGTAAGCAGGTAAAAAAGTGCTATACCCATTGTAGATGCTATGATCACTGAGCGGAATCGTTGCGTTGCGCGAATAACCCGGAAATTATACAGCAAAAACACAGAGATGGCGACACCAAATGTCAGTCCCACCGCCTGCATGATCAGTCCCGGATATTTTTCAGCAAAAGCTTCATTCAGGATAACAGAAATGCCCCCGATGAAGAGGCCTTCCAGAATGGCATAAAGCGGAGCAATGTATTTTGCCCATCCCGGTTTGAAAACAATGGCGATTGCCAGTATCAGTCCGCCAAATATACCCACCATCATCAGGGTTTGCATGGTAGCAGGTTTACCCTCCTGGAACAGGTGCCAGTTAAAAGCAGCGGCCGCAATCAACAGAGCCAGCATGAAGCCAAACTTCATAATGGTACCACGAACGGTCATGACACCCTGACGGGCTGCATCCATCGCCAGGGCCTTGTCGAACATCTTTTCGGTCAATGTAGGATTGCCGGATTGAAAAAGAGCCATAATGAATTAAATTTTAGTCAACAAATATACTGATTTTACAGTGGTGTCGGAAGGCAACCCCCGGGGGTGTTTTGTTAAAATATACCCCGAATCTCCCCTTCTGACTCACTACTCATATAATCCAAAAAACATACCAATTCCATAGAGGCTGTCAGGGTGTCGGATTGCTACCCAAGGTTTCAACAGGGTTGGGGACCACCAACAAAAAAAGCAGCTATCTAAAAGTCAGGAAATATTATCTTTATGCACTTATATATTTTAACATATCAGCATGAAAGAGACGATTTTACAGGATGTGGTGATCAAGTTTGCAGGAGACAGTGGAGATGGAATGCAATTGACGGGACAGCAGTTTACCAATAACACAGCTTTGATGGGAATTGACCTGGCTACTTTTCCGGACTTCCCTGCAGAGATCAGAGCCCCCATCGGAACGTTACCGGGTGTGAGTGGTTTCCAGTTGCACTTCTCGTCTAATAAAGTATTCACACCGGGTGATATTGCCGACGTATTAGTTGCGATGAATGCGGCTGCACTAAAAGTTAATCTGAAAGCCATCAAGCCCGGCGGAAAAATCATCGTCAACATCGATGGATTTGATGCGAAGAACCTGCGCCTGGCCAATTATCCGGATGGTGTCAACCCACTGGAAGATGGAAGTCTCGATAGCTATGAAGTAATCAAAGTTGATGTTACCAAGCTAACCAGAGAAGCACTGAAAGAATTTACCGAATTGGGGAACAAAGAAAGAGACCGCGCGAAAAACATGTTCGTGCTGGGCTTTATCTATTGGATGTACAACCGGAACCTGGACAGCACCATCAGCTTCCTCCGTGAAAAATTCGGCAAGAAAGAAGTCATTCTGAACAGCAATATAAAAGTATTGCAGGCAGGTTATCACTATGGTGAAACAACTGAAGCCTATGCCTCCCGCTATGTGGTAGAGAAGGCGAAAATGAAGCCGGGTACTTACCGCAGCATCATGGGTAACCAGGCACTGTCGATGGGACTGGTAGCTGCCAGTGAAAAAAGCGGATTGCCTATTTTTCTCGGTGCCTATCCTATCACACCGGCTTCTGATATTTTACATGAAATGAGCCGTTATAAAAATTTCGGTGTCAAAACTTTTCAGGGGGAAGATGAAATTGCTGCCATCACTGCTGCTATTGGAGCCAGCTATGGAGGCAACCTGGGTGTTACCACTACTTCAGGTCCGGGTATGGCACTGAAGACGGAAGCCATGGGATTGGCAGTGATGCTGGAAATACCTTTGGTGATTGTGAATATTCAACGCGGGGGTCCTTCCACGGGCTTGCCCACGAAGACAGAGCAAAGTGATTTACTGCAGGCATACTATGGAAGAAACGGTGAATGTCCGATGCCTGTTATTGCCTGTTCTACTCCCAGTGAATGTTTCAGCATGGCGTATGAAGCCGTGCGGATATCGGTGCAACACATGACACCGGTTATACTACTCAGCGATGGATATATTGCCAATGGAGCTGAGCCCTGGCGCTTTCCGCAATCTGCCGACTTGCCGGAAATCAAAGTGAATTTCAAAAAAGGTTTGGAGGAAGATGAACCTAAATTCCAGCCCTACCGCAGAGATGAAAAATTGGCTCGCTTCTGGGCCATTCCGGGAACCCCCGGCCTTGAGCACCGCATTGGTGGTATCGAAAAACAAGATGTAACCGGCAACATCAGCTATGATCCGGAAAACCACCAGCACATGGTGAACGTGCGCCAAAGCAAAGTAGATAAGATTGCTAATTATATACCACCACAGGAATTAGAATGTGGTCCGGAAAAAGGAAAGGTACTGGTGCTTGGTTGGGGCTCTACCTATGGCGCCATCAAGAGTGCAGTATTGCAACTGTTGGGAGAGGGCTATGCTGTGAGTCATGCTCATTTGCGCTACCTGCGTCCCTTCCCTG
>JBJTTC010000175.1:0-10177 GCA_046079965.1 Sediminibacterium sp.
GTATTCATGATCAGGTCCAGTTTCGATTTTCCTGCCTGACCAATGGTCATAAAGTTGTTTGGCTGATCTGCCCGATTCCTTGAAAGCATACCAGGTAAGGTAAGAAGAAGTTAAACTGTAATTGAACAAACAGTAAATGCATTGTCCGGGGATTTCGCGTATGAATCCCGCCACATGAATATTATGTGGAGTCAGCCAGCGAATATTGCCGAGATCTGCCAGTGCGGGCAATTTTTTTCTTATCCGAATCAGCTGTTGAGTTGCTTTGAAAATTTCCTGTCCATCTGCGTTGCTCTCTTTTTCCCATATTTTCCAGTTGATGAGCGGGCGGTGCATCCACCTGTTGTCATAACTTTTTCCGGGATCACTCAGGTAACTATAGTCATTCACCAATCCCTGTTCATCTCCGTAAAATAAGATAGGTATGCCACCCAGCATGAAGCTGTTGGCCTGCATCAACATAATTTTTCGAATAGCAATGGATCGGCCGGAAGATGAATTGTCTCTTTGTGCTTTTTCAAGTCCGCATAGTGAGGCCAGCGATCCGCTGATGCGGGCATCCTGTGTTTTCGGGTTCACCGAGAAGAGAGCTCCGGTGGCGGGGGAATCCGGATGTGCTCCGGAATAATATTCTTTTAAAAATTTTCTATGGGCATAAGGTTGGAAGCCGGCAGATGCAATCATACTATCGTCATATCCCAGTCCTATATCATCATGACATCGGGTATAGGTAATCCAGGAACTGCCTATTGGTTTTTGTGCCAGTAGGGGTTGTGCAGCCAGCATTATTCGTGTGTCACCGGTAGCAAGCGCATCCCATTGCAATGCCATTTGTGTGGCATTATAGGCAAAATCACATTCTCGTCCTGTGTAGAGTCCCTGACCAAAGTATTTCATGATTTCTGCCGGGGCAACAATGGCTTCTCCCAGCAGAGCCACACCCGGTGCAGCAACCTGTAAACATTGTTTCAGCAAGCAGAGTAGTGTATGTGCTTCCGGCAAATTCTGACAGGTAGTACCGATTTTTTTCCAAATGAAGGCAGGCGCATCAATTCTAACTATGTCCACACCCAGGTTGGCATAAAAGAAAAGATTGTCCAGCATGGCGTTGAAAACTGCCGGATTGGTATAGTTCAGATCCCACTGATAATGATGGAAGACAGTCATCACCCATTGCCTGCATTCTTTGATGTAGGTAAAATTTCCCGGAGAACTTTCGGGAAAAATTTCAGGCATGGTTGCATCCAATTGGTTCGGTACTTGCCTGTCATCATACATGTAATAAAAATCACGATATACAGGATCGCCGGCTTTTGCCTTCAATGCCCATTCATGGTGATGGGAAGTATGATTCAAAACAAAGTCCAGCATCAAATACATTCCCTTTTCTTCCATTTCCAGTTTTAAGGAATGCAGATCTTCCAGTGTGCCAAAACGCGAATCTATTTTTCTAAAGTCCGATACGGCATAACCGCCATCGCTTTCTCCTAAAGGACTTTCAAATATGGGCATCAGGTGAAGAAAATTAACTCCCAGGTCGTTGAGGTAATCGAGTCGTTCACCCACGCCTTCAATATTACCCGCAAAGCGATCCACATACAAACTCATGCCAACTATTTCCTGGCTGAGGTGCCAGTTTCCTTTGTTCAGTTTTTTCTCATCACTTTTCTTCAACGCCCCTCTTCTTGCCTGATGGGCTTGAACAATGGTACTGATGAGCTTTTTGAATTGCTCCTCTGCTTGAGGATGGTTCCCATAAATGGATAGAAATAAAGAATCAATGGCCGCCGCATTGGCAATCAGCCGGGTAAAAAAGGCCTGATAGTCGGCATCTTTTTTGACAACCAGTTGATTCGCAATTTCTGCAATGCGTGCGTGTATAGAATGTTGGTACACAGTAATTGGTTCTATTGAAGTATCTGTTGATTTAAATGTCGGAATGCTTCCATAGCACCCAGGAACTCACAGGTTCTGGCCCCTGCTTTGTTGGCTTTTGCAACAATTGATTTCCATTCGAGGAAACTTAATTGTCTGCGGGCCTCTGCAGGATATTGGCTCAATTGAAAGAGTACTGCTCCGACAAATGCATCTCCCGCGCCTGTAGTGTCAACCGGCTGTACTGAAATACTGGGTACAATGGCAGTTTCTCCCTGCTTACTTACCAATGTTCCTTCCTTCCCCAATGTGATAGCAAAAACTGCATTTGATATAGCAGACAGTTGTTGTGCTGCCATGATCAAATCATGGGTACCTGTGATCAGCATGGCTTCCTCGTCACTTACTTTGAAAAAATCACAGTGTTGGAGAAAATAACGGCTTTGTTCGATGAAGGAGGTGGTACCCTCAGGGAAAAGCAGGTGTCTGTAATTGGGGTCAAAACTTGTAAATACATTTTGTTCACGTGCCTTTTCCAATAAATCTATATAAGACAATTGCAGCGGTCCGGGAAGGAAAGCGGTAGCCGAGCCAAAGTGAATGATAGAATCCTGTGATATAGTCAGGTCCTGTAAGTCTTCCCGACTCAAACGGCCATCAGATCCTCTGTTGAAAACGAAGTCACGTTCCCCGTTTTCCATCAGCGATACGAAGGCCAGGGTTGTAAAATAGGTGGGGTCTGTCAGCAGCCAACGGGTATTTACGCCAAACTCATCTAATACATTTCTGAGATGTTTACCAAAAGGGTCATTGCCTACTTTGGCTGCGATGCAAACTTCCCCCCCCAAAGCAGCGATGGCAGCTGCCACATTGGTCGGAGCGCCGCCGGCTTTTTTCAAAAAGTGATTGCCCTCCGATAAAGCTGTTCCTTTATCAGTGCAAATCATGTCAATCAGGGCTTCACCAATACAGATTATACTCATGGCTGTTGATTAAGAAGAAAGCTCAAAGTTATCAATGCCCTCCCGCTCCGGCAACTGAATTTAATTCCTCCTCAGTAGGATTGGTCGCTTGGATGAAAATCGTCGCAACCGCAGCTATCAGTAATAAGACACCGGCAAAGGAAATTGCATTGCGGGGGTCGTTGCCCAGGAAGTTTTTTAGGATATAGCCGAAGGTGGTGGTTTGGATAATCATGGGAACCACAATCATCATATTGATGATTCCCATATAAACACCATACCTTTCTTTGGGAATATCATGAACCACCATGAGATATGGAACACCCATCATACTTGCCCACGCCACACCAAAAGCAGTTACGGGTAACAACAATAAGTTGGGGTCATTCATTAGAGGATATGCCAGAAGCCCTATGCCCGCTATTACCAGACAAATCAGGTGAACATATTTCGGTGTATATTTTTTTGAGAGGTAAACCAATCCGAAAGCCGATAAGAAAGTTACGATATTCGACCAGCCACTGACCAATCCGGCCCAGGATACAGCCTCTTTATAGGCAGCGGGATTGCTGGCGGGCGTTGCATTCCAGACACTGAGGGCGATGCTTTTAGAAGTATTTTGCCAATAACAGAATAGGGCATACCACTGAAAGAGATATACCAGTGCCAATTGCCACATTACCATGGGCATGTGTTTGATGGCGGCCACGATCTCAATGAAGGGAGTGAAGATATTGAGTTTCTCTTTCTTTAAGGCTGCCAACTCTTCTTCTGTGGGGGGAATCTCCGGGGTCGTGCTGATGGACCAGCCAACAGATGTGATCGAACAAATCGATCCTAGAAAAAAGGAGGCGAAGACCCAATAGGGGATCTTTCCATGCGACTGTTGCAGGAAATCCATTTTCTGGAAAAAGTACAAAGACAAATTAGCCAAGGTGATTCCCAAGCCTGTAAAAAAGCTTTGTGTTAAAAATCCGGTGGGCATCTGACTGGCCGGCAGCTTATCAGCAATAAAAGCTCGGTAGGGCTCCATGGCTGTGTTATTGGCTGCATCGAGAACCCAGAGCAATCCTGCAGCCATCCATAAGGAACTACTGAATGGGTAGATGAAAAGACAAAGACTGCAAAAGAGCGCCCCAATAAAAAAATAGGGCTTGCGTCTTCCGAATCGGGGATGCCAGGTTTTATCACTCAAAGCACCAATGATGGGCTGAATCAATAGTCCCGTTACAGGACCGGCAAGATTCAGCAAAGGAATCTCTTCCGGTTGAGCCCCCAGAAAGTCATAGATAGGATTGATAGCAGTTTGTTGTAAGCCAAAACTATACTGGATCCCAAAAAATCCCACATTCATATTTATGATCTGAAGGAAACTGAGCCGGGGTTTGAAACTCATGGGTTGAAGATTGGGTGACCCTAAAATAGTAATTAGTATTTGAAATTATTCAGAATGTTTAGCTTCAGGAAAAGACTTCTACTTTTGAAGAATAGCGTGGTTAAAAATCTTTTGAATAGAAATATGCCAACTGCCAGCGAAAGGTTTAATTACCAGTGTTTCTAAAGGCGCCTAAAACTTATAAAATAAAATTCGTATATTGCCTTTTAAATCAATTAACATGAAACATCTTATCTTCCTTCTTCTCGTTTGTTCATGCTTATCATTGAACGCCTATGGACAGTCAAATAAAATGATTGCACTGAAAGAATCCATACAGCAATTACACAATGCCATGTTGTCTGGAAATGGCGAAGTGTTGGATGAACTGACTTTTGATGGCCTCACGTTTGGACATTCCGGAGGAAAAATTGAAGGGAAAGACTCATTGATTCATCACCTGGTAACCGGTGAAACAGATTTTATCTCTATGGAAGCAGGCGATCCGGCCATTCTAATCTCGCAGAGAAAAGCATGGGTAAGGTTGAATATGAAAGCCGAGATTACAGATAAGGGGAACAGGATGAGTGTGGATTTAAAAGTGTTGTATGTCTGGATACGGCAGAACGGGAAATGGAAACTATTTGCCAGGCAAGCCATAAAAATGAATTCCTGAATGAGCGAAGAAAAAAATTAGAGTAAAGTGGATGTGAGTAGGAAGGAAAAAAGCAAAGTACTTTCAATGCATTCATCCGACAATATGTTGGTTGCTCTGAAGGATTTTTCTATCGGTTCGGTCATTCTCACCATGGAATTAGAATTATAAGGGCTGTATCATTACCTGGTAAATAAGAATTGCCCGGATGGGAGATGAAAACCTGGAATTCTGTATTCCGGTTGCTACCGGCAACTTTACACCCAAAGCGGTGTTATTGAATCAGGATGATTTCAAACCCCGGAAACGGGGGTCTCTCATTCATATGGAATAACTCAATATGTTTATGCGAGTAATTGCCTGTATATTTTTTTATTGGATTGGAAGTTTCTCTTTGGCTGCTGCCCGGCAGCAAGAAGTTATTACAGTTATTGATTTGCCTGCAGAAAAAAAAGTAGTCATAAAAGTAAATGACCAAATCTTTACCCAGTTGATGTATGCTGATACCCTCGCCAAACCCATTTTGTTTCCCATTCTGGCAGCAGACGGTCTTCCTATCACCCGGGGATTTCCAATCGAACCAAGGAAAGACGATCCAACAGATAATCCCCATCAGGTAGGTATGTGGTTGAATTATGAAAAAGTAAATGGGATTGATTTTTGGAACAACTCTTCTTTTATTCCCGCGGAAAAAAAACATTTGTATGGAAGAATCGTTACCCGAAAAATTATAGCCACTGCTAGTGGGGAGAAAGGTAGGGTCGAGTACGAGGCAGAGTGGACCAGCGCGGCCGGACAAGTGTTGCTTCTGGAGAAGACCCGGCTAGAGTTTTTTAAGCAAGGCAAAATTCGGGTAATCGACCGAACGACCGAACTGATTGCAGCAACACAAATCAGCATGCCGGATGCCAAGGATGGATTGTTGGGTTTACGGGTGGCGCATGAATTGGAATTGCCGGTCAGTGAAACAACGGAATACAAAGACACCAATGGCAATTTGACAAAAGTTGCCAGAACCCGCGATGTAACTGTTACGGGTGACTATCTGACTTCTGCAGGCAAGAAAGGTGAGGCGGCCTGGGGTACCAGGGGCAATTGGTGTATGTTGTATGGAAGAAGGGCGGGTATCCCTATCAGCATAACCCTCATCGATCATTCCTCTAACCTCGGTTATCCTACTTACTGGCATACAAGAAACTATGGGCTTATTGCTGCCAATCCTTTTGGACAGAAATTTTTTTCCAATGGCAACACCAACCTGAATTTTAAAATGATCAGGGGAAAGTCGATTCGTTTTATGTACCGGACTGTAATCACTGCCGGACTTCCTATTCCCTATACTGCAGGAATAGAAAAATGGGTCAGGTCTTTTGAGGATATGCGATGAATAGCCGGGTCGTACAACTAGAGCAGATAATCGTACTTTCGCTCACATAGATTTTTATGCAGTTGAAAGTCATTTATCAAAAACAAAAAGTGCTGCAAGCTTTGCGGTATCATTTTGTTCAACGCATAGAAATCAGGCTATTAATGATCCTGGTAAATGTTTTTGCCATTGTTTCAGCAGTTCTTTTTTATTGCAAGTATATTAGACCCGAACCTTTCCTGCTTGGCTCTTTCATTTGGCTTTGCCTAATGGCAGCTTTCTGGTACATTCTGCCCCGGTCAATTTATGCCCGTTCGGCCACTTTTCGTGACCAATTCATGGTTCGTTTCACTGAGGAAGAAATACAACTGGACAATGAACGGGGAGAAGCTCATTGGGGATGGAACCGATTTCACCGTTTTTTTGAGAGCCCACATTTTTTTCATCTGTATTTTGATGCCCGCTCTTTTTTCTTGATTCCAAAAGAAGAAATAAGTGAACCGGATTTACATGAACTCAGGGCCATTTTCAGAAAAAAAATAGGAAACTAAGCGAACTCAAAGTACTTTTTCCATAATGAAATGGGGAATGGTCACCTCAGTGAATTCGTCACTGCATATGCGATAGCCGCTTTTTTCATAAAACCCCACTGCCGATTTCCTGGCATGCATGGTCAGGCGGGTATATTTTCTATCGCGGGCAATGTTTTCGGCGAAATTCATGAGTACCCGACCGATACCTTTTCCCTGAAGAGCTGAACCGACCGCCATCTGCCGGAGGCGAACGGTAGATGGGTTAACTTCGGTAAGAACACAGCACGCTTCCAGCTTATCATCCTCAAAACAACCGAGTAATATATCAGACTTTTCCCTCTCTAATTCATCCCGGGTAAAAGAAAGCCCCAGGGGTTTCCTGAGCAGTTGTAATCTCAGGTCAACCATTTGTCCGTATTCGGCAGAACCATGATCAATGATTTTTAGGGCCATACAAAGAATGAATTCCTACAATTTACGTTGTATTTGGCAAAAAAAGCAAGAAAATAACTCAAAAACACCCGCCAAAGGCAGGCAAACAAATATTCACAGAAAAGATGGGTTATTTAACAAAAAGTATATTTTTGCGCCTGTAACAAAACATTTTACAATGTCTGACATCGCTACTAGAGTAAAGAAAATCATTGTTGACAAACTCGGTGTTGACGAGGGTGAAGTTACCAATGAAGCCTCTTTTACGAATGATTTGGGTGCTGATTCGCTCGATACGGTTGAGCTGATTATGGAGTTTGAAAAAGAATTCAATATCTCCATACCCGATGAGCAGGCTGAAACCATCACTACTGTTGGTCAGGCTGTCGCTTATCTGGAAGAGCACGCTAAGTAAGACCAGTCCTTACACAGGAATAATCACAATCCGTCATTATGTGACCCAATCTGTTACATAATGGCGGATTATCAGTTAAACTGGCAATATGCAATTGAAACGAGTTGTTGTTACTGGAATTGGAGCCATAACCCCCATTGGAAACAACCTGGAGGAGTATTGGCAGGGACTTATTAATGGAGTTTCAGGCTGTGCTCCGATTACATTGTTCGACGCGTCCAAATTTAAGACCCGCTTTGCTTGCGAAATAAAGGGCTTCGATCCCCTCCAATACATGGAGAAAAAGGAAGCCAGAAAATTAGACCGGTTTACTCAAATCGCCCTGGCAGCCAGTGATATGGCAGTTAAAGACGCCGGCTTTACCCCCGAACAAATTAATGTTGATCGGGTTGGCGTTATCTTCGGAAGTGGCATTGGCGGACTGGTTACTTTTCAAGATGAAGTGATGGATTTTGCCCGAGGTGACGGTACTCCCCGATTTAATCCCTTCTTTATTCCCAAAATGATATTGGACATCGCTCCCGGACAAATATCTATGCGGCATGGTTTCCGGGGACCAAATTTTGCAGTTGTAAGTGCTTGTGCTTCCAGTACCAATGCCATCATTGTTGCAGCTGACAACATCCGAATGGGTAAATCTGATATCATCCTTAGTGGTGGAACAGAGTCGGTGATTGGTGAATCCGGTGTAGGGGGATTCAATGCCATGAAAGCCCTGAGCGAGAGAAACGATGATCCACTGACAGCTAGTAGACCTTATGACAAAGACCGCGATGGATTTGTGATAGGTGAGGCAGCCGGTGTACTGGTATTGGAAGAATATGAACATGCCAAAAGAAGAGGTGCCCATATCTATTGTGAAATTGCCGGTGGTGGAGCTACCGCTGATGCCTATCACCTGACTGCCCCCCACCCGGAAGGGTTAGGAGCACGCAATGTTATGCATGCTGCACTGCAAGATGCAGGAATGCGCCCGGAAGACATCGATTACATCAATACCCATGGAACTTCAACCCCTTTGGGAGACGGAGCTGAATTAAAAGCCATCCTCGAAGTTTTTGGGGAACATTCATACCAGCTTAATATTTCTTCCACTAAGTCAATGACCGGACATTGTTTGGGTGCGGCCGGGGTAATCGAAGCAATCGCTTCCATCAAAAGTGTGGTACATGATATCGTACCCCCCACCATCAATCACTTTACCGACGATCCCGAATTGGATCCCCGATTGAACTATACCTTTCACCAACCCCAACAACGGTTGGTAAGGGCCGCCCTTAGCAATACTTTTGGTTTCGGCGGGCACAACGCCTGTATTATCGTAAAAAAATTTGTAGCTTGACCTTGTGTTAGCGATCTTTTCTTTCTTCAACAAGAAACAAGACCCGGAGGTACGGTTTGCACGTCAGTTACGCGAAGTATTGGCCATCCAAACCAATAACATTCAGCTCTACCGCACAGCCCTCAGTCACCGCTCCATTAAAGAAACTGCAGATGAAAACAATGAACGGCTGGAGTACCTGGGTGATGCCATCCTCAGCGCCATCGTAGCAGATTACCTTTTCAAAAGGTATCCGTACAAGGAAGAAGGTTACCTCACAGAGATGAGAAGTAAAATGGTCAACCGACAGCAACTGAATGATATTGCTTTGAGGATGGGACTTCGCAAACTAACTTTTTACAACAAATTTGATAATGCCCTAAAAGCAAGCCAGATTTTTGGTAATACCCTGGAAGCTCTTGTCGGAGCACTTTATCTTGATAAAGGGTACCTCAAAACGCAACAATGGGTTATGCAACAAGTCGTTCTTCCTCATATGTTCATAGAAGATCTGGAAGGAATTGACATCAACTTAAAAAATAAACTCATCGGCTGGGCGAATAAAAACGGAAAATCATTGAGATTTGAACTTGCAGCAGAAAAAAGAGAAGGCAATCGCCGCCTTTTCCTGATAGATGTGCACCTGGAAGGGGAGATCATCGCTTCCGGTAAGGGATACAATAAAAAAGAAGCCAGTCAACAAGCTGCTCAGGCCGCGCTGCTCCGAATGGGTATTTAACGAAATTGATTTTATGGCTGCGGTTCCCTTTCCTGACAAAGTTCCACCAAGACCCCTCCTGCCGATTTCGGGTGAATGAAACACACCCATTTATTGTCGGCACCCAAGCTGGGCTCATCCTTTAGCAAACGAAAGCCGGCCTCCTTCAATCTCGCCATTTCAGCCCGAATATCCGCCACCTCAAAAGCAATGTGATGAAGCCCTTCCCCACGTTGGCTGATGTATCGGGCTATCACCCCATTTGGGTCTGAACTTTCCAGCAACTCAATTTTTGTTTCCCCCACCCTAAAAAAGGCAGTCTCAACCCCCTCCGACGCTACCAGCTCTTTTTTATAGCAACTGGTTGCTAATAATTTTTCATACAAGGGGAGAGCCTCCGATAATTTACTCACTGCTATTCCTATGTGTTCAACTTTTTGCATAAAAAAAATAAATATATGTAATAAATTTTAAATGAGTGAAGACACAATTACTACCTGTAATTTGGTTAAAAAATGAATAAAT
>JBJTTC010000176.1:0-18829 GCA_046079965.1 Sediminibacterium sp.
ATTGAAAGGAAAGAACATTTCAGTGATTGCTGACGGAGGAATCCGCTACACCGGCGATCTGGTGAAAGCCCTGGCAGCAGGTGCAAGTGCCGTTATGATGGGAAGTGTATTTGCAGGTGTAGAAGAAAGTCCGGGTGAAACCATCATTTATGATGGAAGAAAATTCAAGCAGTACCGCGGTATGGGAAGCATGGGCGCCATGAGCCAGGGTAGTAGCAACCGCTATTTCCAGGATGTGGAAGATGACATCAAAAAATTTGTTCCGGAAGGTATTGAGGGAAGAGTTCCCTATAAAGGTGCCTTATCGGAAATTGTTTATCAATACGTAGGTGGACTCAGAGCAGGTATGGGATATTGTGGAGCAAAAAATGTGGAAGCACTGCAAAAAGCATCCTTCATTCAAATCACGGCAGCAGGAATGAAAGAAAGCCATGCCCACGATGTTGACATCACGAAGGAAGCACCAAATTACAGTAAAAAGTAAGGGTGTAGGAGTTTTGTACGTCCAAGCGGTTTATTCTTTTCAACGAACAATAATCATATATTGAAAAATTATTTGCGTTTATTGTTGAGTTGTCTTTCGGGTTTCCTGCTGATAGCAGCGTGGCCTGATAATCCATTTACCTGGCTCATACTTGTCGCCTGGATTCCGCTGCTTTTTTTAGCGGGTGAACCAACCCGTAATATCACCTGGTTTGCTCAGGTGTTTTTAACGATGCTGATCTGGAATACAGGTACTACCTGGTGGATATGGAATTCAACAGATGTGGGTACCATTGCCGCCATCATTGCCAATAGTTTGTTGATGTGTGTGCCCTGGCTGGGGTACAGGAATTTCCTGCACCAGTATGGAACAAGAGCCGGTTATAGTGCATTGGTTTTTTTCTGGATGACTTTCGAACTGATTCACCTGAACTGGCAAATCAGCTGGCCCTGGTTGCACCTGGGGAATGTATTTTGTATGCATCCCTCCTGGGTTCGGTGGTATGAAATTACCGGTATTGGAGGCGGTACCCTGCTGGTATTGATCATCAATATTTGTCTCTTCGATATTTTTCGTGCTTGGCAGCAAAAACAACCCATCCTATCAAGACGTCCTGCTATCTATACCCTCATTGTATTGATTTGCTTCCTATTATCTTATAACAGGTACAGTACCTTATCTACAAGACCTCCCTCTACTATTCCCGGAAATATTGTAGTGGTGCAACCCAACATTGATCCCTATCAAAAGTTTTCCGGGAATTCTATCCAAGATCAAATCAAACAACTGATAGCATTAACAGAACAACAAATTGATAGCAATACCCGTCTGGTCGTTTGGCCTGAAACAGCCATGAGTGCCATTGACTGGCAAGACAATACTGCTATAAACAGTTTTTATCTTCCTGTCTTTGACCCATTGAAACGCAATCCAAATCTTGCTTTGCTGAGTGGTATTGAGTTGTTTGTTTCGTATGGCAATGAAAAAACTTCGCCCACTGCCCGGATGGATACCAATGGTAATTATTATGATGTGATGAACGCAGCTGTGCTGGCACAATCCAATCAACCTCTTCAATATTATTACAAAAGCAAATTGGTTCCGGGTGTAGAAACCATGCCAACTTTTTTAAGTTTTCTATCACCGATTTTTGAACAATTTGGTGGAACAACCGGCGGATATGGTCGGTCATTAAATCCGGTGGTATTACAAAATAATAACTGTCCTTACCGGTCTGCCCCGATTATTTGTTATGAAAGCATCTATGGCGAGTACACTGGTGGTTACGTGAAACAAAGTGCCAATTTACTTACTGTAATTACCAATGATGGATGGTGGGGAAATACGCCGGGACATAGACAGCACCTGCATCTGGCAAGATTACGCGCTATTGAAACAGGCAAGTGGGTGGTACGTTCTGCCAACACAGGAATTTCTGCTATCATTGACCCACAGGGAAACATCATCACTTCATTGCCTTGGGCAAAAGCCGGAACCCTTAAATATGCGGTGCCCGTCAATGACCATATCAGCATTTATGCCAGGGCGGGTGACTGGATCTATTATCTCATGTCATTCATGGCGGTGATTGCATTGAGCTGGCATTCATGGCAATGGCTGAAAAAACGCTGGTCGAGAAGGTGATAAACAAGGAATTCATTTACGAGGGAAGTACGTTGGCTTATCGGAAAACTGGCCAGGGACCCTGTGTTCTGTTGCTACATGGTTTTGGTGAAGACGGCACTGTGTTTAATTCAATCATCGATCAATTAGAGCAGCATGCTTCCATACTGATACCCGACATTCCGGGTTCAGGAAAATCTGATCTGCCCAAAGCTTCCTCCTTCACAATTGATTCACTTGCTCATGCAATGAAAGCAATGTTAGATCAGGAGCAGGTATCTTCCTGTATCATATTAGGGCATAGCATGGGTGGTTACATTGCATTGGCCATGGCAGAATTCTATCCCCAGCTACTGAGGGGGATGGGGCTTATTCATTCCACTGCATATGCTGATTCAGCTGAGCGAATTAAGAAGAGAGAACAAGCCATGGCTTTGATTAAAACCAATGGAGCAATTGCTTTTCTGCGGCTGTCGTTACCCGGTTTGTTTGCACTTAAATTCAGAGAAAATCATCCTGAAATAATTAAGAACTTGATTGGATCCAGTCAATCTTTTTCGGCAGAGGCATTAATCGGCTATTATCGTGCTATGATACTTCGACCCGACAGAACGCATATTTTGAAAAATCTCAGTTTTCCGGCTTTGTTGGTAATAGGTGATCAGGATGAATTGATACCGGCGCAAGATGTACTATTGCAATCCAGCCTTCTGCAGCAACCCGTTCTTCGTCGGATAGCGAAAGCCGGTCACATGAGCATGCTTGAAACGCCTGATGAATTACTGGCAATCATTAGAGACTATATATTGAGTGTTTCAGCCACTACAGTATAGTATAATTCATCTTCGATACCTGCGCTTTTCCGTTAAAATCTTCTTTAAATCAACGCTTTCGGGCAACGAATGGCAGATAGTTTTTATCTTCAATGGTGGAATTCCCCGGTAAGGATCATTAATTATCCATTTCATGAAATATTGGCTCTCTGCAGTTATTTTTTTAATGAGTGGTTTTGCGTCCCAGGCAGCCCACCTCAAAGGAGGCTGGATTCAGTATAGTTATCTTGGACCAGGAACAAGCCCCGGAACCTCACGTTACCAAATTACTGTTCGCCAATATTTGGATTGTGTTTCAACCCTATCACAACCAAGAAATAATATTTTTTTAGGAATTTTCAATACCCGAACCGGCGCCTTAGTAAGATCAGAAGATGTTCCAAAAAGTTTAGATGAAAAAATTGATAAGACAACATTCAATCCCTGTATTAGTTCTCCTCCCCCCGTTTGTTACTTGATTGACAGGTATGAATTAACCATCGACCTTCCTGATAACCCGGATGGATATACCCTTACAGCGCAAAGATGCTGCCGAATTTCTGGTATCATAAATCTATCAGGTAACTCAGGACAGATTGGAATAAGTTATACCAACACCATTCCGGGTGTAATCAATGGTACAGATTATTCAAAAAACAGTAGTCCGGTCTTTGCCCAGAGAGATACTGCTATTGTCTGCTTCAATTCCCCTTTTACATTTGATTTTAGTGCCACAGATGCAGATGGTGATCAAATCATCTATAGTTTTTGTAATGGATTGATTGGAGGTAATACCGGTGCCACTGGTAATAATCCGAACCCCCCTTCGAGCCCACCTTATCTTTCAGTTCCCTATAACCCATCATTCCCAGGTAATAGCCCTTTGGGATTAAATGTTAAGATTGATGCCAATACAGGAATCATAAGTGGTATAGCCCCGGGGCTGACTGGTCAATTTGTTTTAGCGGTATGTGCCAACGAATATAGGGGAGGCGTGTTAATTGGGAGTACCAAAAAAGAAATACACATCACTGTAGCCGGTTGTTCGATTTCAGCTGCAGAACTAAAACCAAGTTATATTACTTGTAACGGAACAACCCTAAGCTTCCAGAATGAATCCAGCAATAGTTCTATCACCTCTTATTTCTGGGATTTTGGCGTTACAGGATTAACAACAGACACTTCAACTTTACCAACACCCACCTTCGATTTTTTAAAAAGTGGGAAAGACAGCGGTACCTATACTGTGAGACTGGTCGTTGCCACTTCCGGTGGATGCAAAGACTCTGCTACCACCATCGTGAAAGTATATCCGGATCTGAAAGTGAACTTTAACGTCACCGGAAGCTGTTACTTAAACCCTTATACTTTTAAAGATGCAACCACCAACAAATATGGAAGTATCGTTCAAAGACAATGGAACTTTGGAGATAACTCAGTAACAAATGATACTACTTCGGCCAGGGATACTGTCTGGCAATACGCCAATTCAGGTACTGTTCAGGTCAAACTATATGTAAAGAATTCGTATGGTTGTGCCGATTCAGTAACCAAAACATTGAATATTTTAGATAAACCCAACTTATCTCTTGCATTCAAAGACACCCTGATCTGTAGCATAGACACCCTCCGTCTATCAGCCAATATCGGTACAGGAATAATTAGCTGGACACCCACAGCCGGGCCCAACCAGAATAGAATTCTTTTCCGAAATACAGCACAACCCCTTGTTTACCCAAGAGATACGACACGTTATGTTATCACATTAGCTGACAACGGCTGTGTAAGCCAGGATACCGTAACTGTCAACGTTTTACAATACATTGAAGTAGATGCGGGCAACGATACCGCCATTTGCCAAACAGATCGTATCAGGTTGTCACCCATTAGTTATGCCCTTAATTATGTATGGACTGCCTCCACGGGTGTGCAAGTAGATTCAATTAAAAATCCATCCGTTCAACCTTTGTCCGATACCCGCTACAGGGTCATTGCAAATTTAGGCAAGTGTCAGGCAGTTGATAGCATTCGAGTTAAAATTGTTCCTTATCCTCAGGTCAATGTCGGTCAGGATACTACCATATGTTTTGGCAGCAGGGTAACCATCAGCGCCAATGTGGTCGGTTCCATTTTTATTTGGACACCTACCAGCAGTCTGATCAATGAAAAAACCCTAACCCCATTGGCAGGTCCTTCTGATACCACCCGATATATTTTGATGGTATCTGATACTGCCGGCTGTCCAAAACCTGTTATGGATACCCTGCAGATCAATGTTCTCAAACCGGTTATTGCCAATGCCGGAAGAGACACTACACTTGCACCCGGACAACCCTATCAATTACAGGCATCCGGCGGCTCGCAGTATTTCTGGACGCCTTCCACCGGTCTATCGAATGTCAACATTCCCAATCCGGTTGTAATACTAGACAATGGTATTGATTCGGTGGTTTATCGGGTCTATGTAGCGGAAGGCCCCTGCGTGAGAAACGATTTGGTCACCATCCGAATATCCAAACTAGGACCAGATATCATTGTTCCTTCAGGATTTTCACCCAACAGAGATGGCAAAAACGAACTTGCTCGTCCCATCACCCCCGGAATTACACAACTCAAACACTTTACAATTTTCAACAGACAAGGAGAGGTTGTTTACACAACCTCTGCCATCGGAGAGGGTTGGGATGGAAAATACAAAGGTGTTGACCAGGCTCCCGGTACTTATGTTTTTCAGGCTGAGGGGATTGATTTCAGGGGTAATAAAATCTTTAGAAAGGGTACCATCGTCTTGATCAGATAATTACTCTGATCCAACCAATTACCGGTGAGGATGAATTAGTTTTGCAGCATTCAATCTTTCTCATGAACAAAATCATTCTCATCACCGGTGCCAGTTCCGGATTCGGAAAAGCCACTGCACAACAATTTGCTTCGCAAGGCTGGAACTGTATCATTACAGCCCGTAGCAAGGAAAAATTGGAGCTGCTTGCGAAGGAATTAACCAGCCAATACAACATACAGGTACTTCCATTGGTATTCGATGTGCAGGATAAAAAAGCGGTGGACGAGCAATTATCTTCACTGCCGGAACAATGGAAGAACATGGATGTATTGGTCAACAATGCCGGATTGGCATTGGGAAGAGATTCATTCGATCAGGCAGACATGAATGACTGGGAAACTATGATAGACACCAATCTGAAGGGGTTGTTGTATGTAACTCGTGCAGTACTTCCCCTAATGAAGCAAAACAAAAAAGGACACATCATCAACATAGGTTCAACAGCAGGAGTGGAAGTGTACAAAGATGGAAACGTGTATTGTGCAACCAAGCATGCCGTTGATGCCATCAGCAAATCCATGCGCATAGATTTGCTTTCATTTGGTATCAAAGTAACAGTTGTTCATCCCGGTGCAGCAGAGACCCAATTTTCAGTAGTCCGCTTCAAAGGAAATGAACAAAAAGCAGCTGCTGTATATGAGGGCTACCAACCTTTGAAGGCAGAAGACGTAGCTGATATCATCTATTACGCAGTCAATCTCCCGGAACATGTATGCATCAATGAACTGGTGGTTACTTGTAAGGCACAAGCCAATTCATTCTATTTGCACAAATAGTTGATGGTATTATTTACCGAAAGAAAGAAGTTCTTCCTTAGCTACCTGGTATTCTTTTACTAATTCCTGAACAACTTCTCCCGCCGGACGAATGTCTTGAATCAGCGAGCTGACTTGTCCTATTTCCAGTTCGCCTTCCTGCAGATTGCCTTCAAACATTCCTTTTTTTGCCCTACCTCTTCCAAGTAGTTCTTGTAGTTCCTCTTTAGATGCCCCTCTGCCTTCAGCTTCCTGCACCTGCAGAAAAAAATCATTTTTCATCAGTCTTACCGGTGCTAATTTTTTAAGTGACAGCAAGGTTGCGCCCTCCGGTGCAGCAAGAATCGCATCTTTGAATGCCTGATGAGAGGAGGCTTCCGGTGTGCAAACAAATCGGGAACCAACCTGAACTCCATCTGCTCCCAATGCGAAAGATGCGAGCATTTGTCTGCCGGTAGCAATACCGCCGGCAGCAATCACGGGGATTTCAACAGCAGCCCGAACCAATGGAACCAGGACCATGGTAGTAGTCTCCTCTCTGCCATTGTGACCACCTGCCTCAAATCCCTCTGCTACAACCGCATCACATCCTGCTGCAGCAGCTTTTTTTGCAAATTGACTGCTACTCACCACATGCACCACAATGATTCCTTTATCCTTCAGCTGTTGTGTGTACAATGCCGGATTTCCGGCACTTGTAAATACAATGGGTACTTTTTCCTCTAAAATAATTTGAATCAGTGCCGGCACATCCGGATACATCAAAGGAATATTGACACCAAAAGGGTGCTGCGTGGCTTGTTTACACTGACGAATGTGATGTTGCAGAACTTCCGGATACATGCTCCCTGCTCCAATAAGTCCTAGTCCGCCGGCATTGCTCACCGCACTTGCTAACCTCCATCCACTGGCCCATACCATACCCCCCTGAACGATGGGAAATTGAATACCAAAAAGCCGAGTAACAGGATTGTTGTTGAATAATTCCATGCCTGCCTGATTTTTGATTACCCAAAATCAATGTCGGTATTATCACCAATGTTCAGCGTCCGGCTTAATCCTTTAACTGAGGCATCGCTTCCAATCAAAGAATGATCAAGAACCACTTCGTGCAAATGTGTAAAGGAACCTATGATGCTATCGCGAACGATGGAATGATGCACACGGGCATTGGCACCAATGGCAACATGCGGCCCGATGATGGAGTTGGAAATATCACAACCGGAAGCTATGCTTACCGGAGGTATGATGATGGTATTGGGATAGCTGTGATCAGTTCCTGTATTGCCTCCGGAATTTTTAAGTAATATCGCATTGCTCTCAAGCAGTGTTTCTTTTTTACCGCAATCAAACCAGTTTTTTACTTTAAAAGATTTGAAGCGGACACCACGTTGAATCATACAATCCAGGGCATCTGTAAGATGATATACACCATCCGTTCCGGGAGTGCCGCTGAACAATTGCCGAAGACATTCGAATAAAATAGCGGTTTCCTTGATTTTATAGAGTCCTACCAATGCCAAATTGCTTTTAGGTATGGATGGCTTTTCTACCAACTGCTCAATGAATTCATCCTCGCCAACCAATGCCACTCCGAATCCGCGGGGATCATCAACTTTTTTTATTCCGAGCATGTTGAAAGGACTATCCAATACTTCACGAACATCGTAATCGCAAATGGTATCTCCCAACACGACAAAGACTTCATCCCCACCCACGATGTTGCCTGTCAATTCAATGGCATGTCCGGTACCCTGTCGCTCATTTTGAAAAACGAAATGAGAAGTGGTATCCGGATAAGTCTGTTGCACATAGTCGCGAATCTTCTCTCCCATGTGTCCCACAATAAAAATGAATTCATGGATACCCGCATCACGAAGCTGATCGACAATAAAACTGAGGATGGTTTTTCCTGCAATCGGAATCAGTGCTTTGGGTTGTGTATAGGTATGGGGGCGTAATTTAGTTCCTGCACCTGCTACCGGAATAATAGCTTTCATAAAACAACTTTCAGTTGAAAGAGAAGTCGATACAACTCTCCTGTCCTGGCAAATCGAAAATAAGGTTACGAATATAGGGAAATCCCTTAACCTCTATGATTTTTCATGTCTTTGTGGTAGGTTTTCCCACGAATTAGGTACATCTTTTCCACGCATCCCTGCTAAATGCAATTACAATACCCGAAAGGATGAACACTGCCTATCTTTGCAAAAAAAGAAAACATGCAGCGAGACACGGTGGTTTTTGACCTGATAAGAAAAGAATTGGAAAGACAAAGGCACGGCATTGAACTAATTGCATCGGAAAATTTTACCAGCTTACAAGTAATGCAGGCCATGGGTGGTGTGATGACCAATAAATATGCTGAGGGTTATCCCGGTAAAAGATATTATGCCGGTTGTGAAATCGTTGACCAAACCGAACAACTGGCCATCGACAGATTGAAAGCCATCTTTGACCTGGAATATGCCAATGTGCAGCCCCACAGTGGTGCTCAGGCGAATGCAGCAGTGGCATTGGCATTGTTGAAACCGGGGGATGCCATTCTCGGACTTGATTTAAGTATGGGTGGTCACCTGACACATGGTTCCGCAGTGAACTACAGTGGCAAACTTTATCAACCTCATTTTTATAGCGTAACTAGGGAAGAAGGACTGGTCGATTACGAACAACTTGCCTCACAGGCCAGAGAGCACAGACCCCGTCTTATCATTTGTGGGGCAAGCGCTTATAGCCGTGATTGGGACTACGCCCGCATTCGGGCAATTGCAGATGAAATAGGTGCTTTTGTTCAGGCTGATATTGCGCATCCTGCCGGACTTATTGCAAAGAAATTACTGAATGATCCTTTCGATCATTGTCACATCGTTACTTCTACAACACATAAAACACTTCGTGGACCCAGGGGTGGAATCATCATGATGAGAAAAGATTTTGAAAATCCATTTGGTCTTACAGATGTAAAAGGAAATCTGCGCCTCATGAGTAACTTGTTGGACCTGGCAGTTTTTCCCGGCATCCAGGGTGGTCCACTGGAGCATGTTATTGCGGCTAAAGCGGTGGCATTCGGGGAAATACTTACAGAAGAATTTGGAAATTATGCCCAACAGATGGTAAACAATGCTCAAGCAATGGCAGCAGCCCTCAATCGCCGCGAATACCAGATCATCAGTGGCGGAACCGACAACCACCTGGTTTTAATTGATCTGCGTAACAAAGACATCAGCGGCAAAAAAGCAGAACAAGCCCTTGTTCAAGCAGACATCACAGCGAATAAAAACATGGTGCCCTATGATGACAAAAGTGCATTTGTTACTTCTGGTATCAGATTAGGTGTCCCGGCCATTACAACCCGTGGTATGAAGGAAGAACACATGGAATGGGTGGTAAACAGCATTGACAGGGTACTAATGAATGCTGATGACAAGAACGCCATACCGGGTATTAAAAAGGAAGTAAACGAATTCATGTCACAATTCCCCCTATATCCAGAATTGGGCTGAAATCATTTCAAGGAAGTAGAATAAATCATGTACACCCCCTGACTTATGATACAACGCATACAAACAATTTGGTTGCTGCTGGCTTCTATTCTCTCATTCGTAAGCTTGCAAACAAGTTTTTTCAGTGGTTTAAAGCAGCTGACCGTTGATGCTGCAGTTCAACCCGAAGCATCCTATGCCCGGCTTACGGGTATGAGTAATTGGATATTGTTGGTAGCAACCGTTCTCATGGCACTCCTTGGGCTGATATCTATCTTTCTGTACAATAACCGCCGTATTCAAATGCGGGTAGCGTTGGCCGGACTGCTTTTGTCTGTGGGCTTAATCTTTTTGTATTATAGAGAAAGTCTTCAGTTCCTTCCGGGGAAGGGAACACTAGACCTGACTGCTTTGGTCGTAATGGTGATACCTTTTCTTTTTTTCCTGGCCATCCGCGGTATCTACAAAGACGAATACCTGGTTAAAAGCGTGAACCGGATAAGATAATTAGTCCGGTTAATGCATTTAAAGGTATTGACCAGTAAAACTTTTTTTTACTTTTTTAATTCCTCCAGGAATTCCTGCATAGACTAATTCACCACCTCCATCGCCTGCTTCCGGACCAAGATCAATGACCCAGTCAGAACAGCGAATGACGTCGAGGTTATGTTCTATTACAAGTACAGAATGACCTTGTTCTATAAGGGCATGAAATGAATTCAGCAGTTTATGAATGTCGTGAAAATGAAGACCGGTGGTGGGCTCATCAAATACGAATAAAATTTTTCCAGCGCCCCTGCCCTTGCCCAGGAAGCTGGCTAGTTTAACGCGCTGTGCTTCACCACCACTCAAAGTATCACTGCTTTGTCCGAGCTTTATGTATCCCAAACCAACATCCTGTAAGGGCTTTATGGCGGTAGCAATATTTTTTTCTTCTTCAAAAAACTGCAGGGCATCATCGACACTCATATCAAGCACATCAAAAATGTTTTTCTGCCGGAAGGTAATGTCTAACACTTCGTCTTTGAATCGTTTACCGCGACAGGATTCACATAAAAGGTGAACATCAGCCAGAAACTGCATTTCGATGAGCTGCTCCCCCTCCCCCTTGCAGGTATCACAACGACCCCCATCTACATTGAAGGAGAAATGCTTGGGCAGGAAGCCCCTGGTTTTTGCGAGAGGTTGTTTAGAATACAAGTCCCGAATTGGGTCCCATGCTTTTATATAAGTAACCGGATTACTGCGTGAAGATTTACCAATGGGGTTCTGATCAATCATTTCAATATGATCGATCTGGTCTATGTCACCGCAGGTTTCTTTGTGGGCTCCGGGCTTTTCTGTTCCCTCACCCTTTAGTTTCCGCAATGCAGGCACCAGAATTTGTTTCACCAAGGTTGTTTTTCCGCTACCGCTGACGCCACTTACTACACAAAGAATATTCAGCGGAAATTGAACATCGATACCTTTCAAGTTATTTTGATGTGCCTGCTTTACCCAGATGCTGCTGTTCCATTTTCTAACTGAACGGGGAGCAGGTATTATTTTAGTTCCTGAGAGATATGCACCGGTAAGACTATCCTCGTTCTGTATGATTTCATGGTAATTACCGGCTGCTACTACCCTTCCTCCCAAATGAGAAGCCAGAGGCCCCATATCAATGATGTGATCTGCCTCCCGCATCATCATTTCATCATGCTCGACTACGACAACAGTATTTCCCAGGTTACGAAGAGATTGAAGAACCCGAATCAGCCGACCCGTATCCCTTGCATGTAATCCGATGGAAGGTTCATCCAGGATGTACAATGAATCGGTCAGGTTACTTCCTAAACTACGTGTCAGTTGTATGCGTTGGCTCTCACCCCCACTTAAAGAATTCGCCAAACGATTCAGGGTAAGATAGCCCAAACCCACATCTAGCATGGTTTGTAAGCGCTGTTCGATTTCGAGAAGAATTCGGCGAGCGATGGCCATATCACTTTCGGTCCATTTGATTTGCAGCAGCCATTGCTGCAAATCTTTCACTTGCCAGGTACAGAGCTCTCCGATGTGGTGTCCATTTACTTTTACATATAAAGCTTCTTTCCGTAAGCGGTATCCCGAACAGGATGGACAGGTAGTGCGGCCGCGGTAACGGCTCAACAAAACCCGGTATTGTACCTTATAAAGATTCTGCTCTACTTCCTTGAAAAAATCATTGATGCCATATACTTTTCCGGCACCTTCCCACAACATTTTGTATTGCTGGGGGGTGCAATCTGCCAGGGGTTTATGAATGGGGAATCCAATGGTTAAAGCTCCCTTGATGAATTGATCTTTCCACCACCCCAGCTTTTCTCCTTTCCAAGGGGCTACCGCACCTTCATAAAGGCTCAATTGTTTATTGGGGATCACCAGATCTTCATCAATTCCGAGCACCTGACTAAATCCTTCACAAAGCAAACAGGCACCGAAGGGATTATTGAAAGAAAAAAGATTGGGCACAGGATCCTCAAACCTTATTCCATCGGCCTCCAGTTGATTTGTAAACGAGAGAAAATTATTTCGATCTGTTTCCAGCCAAACCCTGCCCTCTCCTTCATAAAATGCAGTGGAGATGGAGTCTGTTATCCGGTGAATATCTTCTTCCATCCATTCCTTAGAGACGAATCTATCCACCAATACATAAACCTCCCCACCGGATGATTTTAATTCTTTATCAATTTCCTTATCTGTAAGCTCCAGCCATTCTTCTATTCTCACCGAAACATATCCGGTTTTTTTTCTACAATACATTCGGGAAAACCCCTTTTGCATTAGAATATTTAATTCCTCCCTTGCAAGGCGTTTGGGATGTTGTCGAAAAACGGAGAGTAAAAAGATTTTTGTTCCAACAGGTTGAGAGGTAATAGCATTGATCACATCATTAACATCACTTTTTTTTACTTCCATTCCGCTGATGGGAGAAATTGTTTTCCCAACTCTTGCATACAGAAGCCGTAAATAGTCATAAATTTCTGTCATGCTACCCACGGTGCTGCGAGGGGTTCGGGTAATTACTTTTTGTTCAATAGCAATGGCCGGACAAAGTCCTTTGATATCATCTACATCGGGCTTCTCCATCCGCGCCATGAATTGGCGGGCATAGGCACTCAAGCTCTCTGCGTAGCGGCGCTGACCTTCGGCAAAGAGGGTATCAATGGTCAAAGAAGATTTTCCACTTCCCGATACACCGGTTACCACTACCAGTTTACCACGGGGAATACGTACCGAAATATTTTGTAAATTATGGACCCTTGCACCTTTGATTTCAATATCATCAGGAGCCGCTTTGCGCTGAATGGGGTGGGAACTTGAAATTTGCCTGGCCATAAGGGTGCAATTTAAACATATAAATCCTGCCATTGTTGACTTTTGACCCCTTCCCCATCCTGAATGTATATTTCCCGGATCCCATGGCATGTGAATAACCTTCTACCTGATTTAACTTCTTTCCACAACCCATTGAACACATCAAAAGATGTATAATTTGTACTTGAAAAAGAAACAATTAAGTGAGTTTACCTTCTATTAATTTCTCTTTTTTATCAATTAGAACCGCAGAGCAATGAAGAAAGAAATGAGTCTGGTTTCGGATACAGAGCTGATCAAAGCCTTCCAGGAAGGGGATGGCTATGCAGTAGAAGTTCTGATCAACCGATACAAAGACAAAGTTTACTCATCGCTTCTTTTTTATGTAAAGGACAATTATCTGGCGGAAGATCTTTTTCAGGATGTATTCATCAAAATCATTGACACCCTTCAAAATAAAAGATATACAGAGGAAGGTAAGTTTTTACCCTGGGCACTTCGGATAGCCCGCAACCTGTGTCTCGATCATTTCAGAAAAGTGAAGCGCCACCCATCTGTAAAGAGCAGTGACCATTCAGATATATTTGATGTCCTTCAGTTGTCGGAAGATGCCCCCGATGCAGTGATGATGCAGGGACAATCTCATGATCGGGTTCGCCTGATGCTCGATATGCTTCCTGAAGAACAAAGAGAAATCATTGTTTTGAGACATTATGCCAACCTGAGTTTTAAGGAGATAGCGCAAATAACCAATTGCAGCATCAACACTGCCCTGGGTCGGATGCGTTATGGTCTCATTAATCTAAGAAAGCTGATGGCTGAGAAACAGATATCACTCTAACCCATTCTACTGCCCTCTCCGGGTAAATTCCTTTTTTACATTTTCCAGGTGTGCCAAAAAACGATTGACATCGGGATCATACCCATATCTTATATCGCTGAGTGGCTCTCCCTTTGTATCCAGGAACATGTATAGGGGTTGTGCATTGATACCAAATTTCGATTTTTCGTAGGCCAAATTTTTTTCTCCTACCGTTGATATCAGCGTCCCTTCCGAATCGGTAAATTGTTCCTCAGGGGAAAGTGGTGTAGTTTCATCCACATAAAGACTAATGAGTACGAAATCTTGTTTCAATCGCGACAGAACTTCGGGTTGTTTCCATACCTGCTCCTCCATCTTTCGGCAGTTAGCACAGGTGTGTCCTGTAAAATCAAGCATTACAGGTTTCCTCAATTTCCTTGCTGTAGCCAATCCTTCTTCCAAATCAAAATAAGCTGTTAGTCCAAAGGGAACCTTTAATTTATCGGTGTACTTAACCGGGGGCGCAGCTGCGGATGGAGAAGCAAAGACCGGTGTTGATTGGTATTGAAGGTTATTTAGATTAAAGTCTTGCGTTACAGCGGGAGGAATGAAGCCACTCAGGGCGTTGAGTGGTGCCCCCCACAAGCCGGGTACCATATAGATGGTGAATGAAAGGGAAATAAGTGCCAGAAAGAACCGGGGGACTGATAAATATTTCAATTCACCATCGTGAGAGAACCTGATTTTACCCAACAGATACAGGCTCATCAGACCAAAGATAACAATCCAAAGCACCAGGAAAACATCCCTGTCGAGAATACCCAAGTGATAGGAGAGGTCAACGTTGGAAAGGAACTTGAGTGCCAGTGCCAGTTCAATGAATCCAAAGCAAACCTTGACTGAATTTAGCCAACCACCACTTTTAGGGAGAGCCGGCAAAAGTGCGGGAAAGAAGGCAAGCAGCGAAAATGGCAGGGCAAGTCCGAGACCAAAACCAAACATCCCTATAACGGGTGCTATTCCCACCCCATTGGAACTGGTTTGACCCAATAATGTACCAACCAGCGGACCGGTGCAGGAAAAAGATACAATTACCAGCGTAAGCGCCATGAAAAAAATGCCACCCAATCCACCCTTGCCTGCTTTTTTATCGGCTTTGTTCGCCCAACTATTGGGAAGATTGATTTCAAAAGCACCAAAAAAGGATATGGCGAAGAGCAGGAAGATGAGAAAAAATAAGATGTTGGAAAAAGGACTTACTGAGATGCGGTAGAGAATAGCATCACCGAATACCAAGGTAAGCAACAAAGTAGGGATTGTATAAATAAGTACGATCGAAATTGAATACCAAAGAGCATTTCTCCAACCGGCCTGCTTTGTCTCGCTTTTTTTCAGGAAGTAACTAACCGTTACCGGAATCAACGGAAAAACGCAGGGTGTAATTACTGCCACCAACCCGGTGAAAAAACAGATCAAAAATATTTGCCACCAGCTGCCGGATGTGTCAGTATTGGTTGCCGGTTCAAGAATAGCCACCCGGAAGGCATAGGAATTGCTGGGATATGTATCACCGATTTTTCCCAACCAATTGATGGTTCCTGTAATCCAACCTTTTTGTGTATTGGGGAGATGAACAGCAATCAACCATTCTACTGAATCAGTATAAACCTGATAGAGGGTGGTGTCATCGGGAATTTGCACCTCAGATTGCTTCCCTTTGGTGAGTTGAATATCTCCCGTTAAAATGGGGCGGGATGAACTATCTACTTGAATACTTCCTGTGAGAGAGGAGCCTGTAGAAAAACCGAAGAGAGCAAGACCCTTACTCGTCAAGGCCTTTATCTTTAATTGAATAGTTGAATCAGAGGTTCTTTGAGCAGTAACAGTCCAGCTCACCAAACTATCTGCAGTGTCTTGTGCAAGGAGCCTGCAAGAAAAGGCGATAGAACCCAACAAGAAGATAGCAGCAAGTTTACGCATGATCAGGGCAGCTTGATATCAAAAGTTTTTTTGGTAGGTGGAAGGCACTTGTTGTCATTGCACACCATGTATTCTACAGTTCCTGAAACATTGGTCGATACCTTGCCTCTTACCGTTACTCTTTTAATGAATGTAACCTCATTGCTAAAATAAACAACTGGAACAGGTGGTTGACCAAAGTTAGGGTCTAGTGTTTTTTCCGGCTTGCCTATTTCCTTGAATTTTCCCGAAGCAGATTGCAACAAAGGATTGGGACGAATGCTAATATTGGTAGGAATAGGACCACCCTTACCCGTGAATTGAGAGTAGAGGTGCCAGGGCTTCTCTATCACTGCCATCAACACTATATCATAAATACCCGGAGCAACTTTTTTAGCAGAAAAATTCCATTGAACAGGATTTTCAATTTGCGCTGAAACGGAATTCAGAGAGAGTAAAACTAGTGTTGCGATGATGAGTTTTTTCATAAACAGATTTAAACTATGAAATCAATTCAGGTAATAGTCCAAGCAACCGAAAAACTTCAAGCCCATCCATATTCCCCAAGGAAGAAGAGGTAGCTCTTTCAGGATGGGGCATCATACCAAAAACATTCCTCTCCTTGTTACAAATACCTGCGATGTGTCGGGCCGATCCATTGGGGTTGGCTGAATTGGTAAGATTACCATTGGCGTCGCAGTAGCGAAAAATAACCTGTTGATTTGCTTCCAATTCATCCAATAAATTTTCATTCCCATGGTATCTGCCTTCACCATGTGCGATAGGAATAGTAAATACCCGACCATCAGAAGAACGGATATGAACATTTTTACAAATGAACTGACGGTTGATATTTTGTAGTAAAACCCCGGGCAGCAGTCCGCTTTCACATAATATTTGGAACCCATTGCATACACCAAATACCTTTCCTCCTTCATTGGCAAATCGAATCACTGATTGCATCATCGGACTAAACCGGGCGATGGCACCACAGCGCAGATAGTCCCCATAAGAAAATCCACCTGGCAATATGATGCAATCTTCACTGGTAAAATTACTCAGGTCACTGTCTTTGTGCCAAAGAAATGAAACAGGTGCCTTCAGGTCATGCTGTATGGCATCCAACATGTCTCTGTCACAATTAGAGCCGGGGAACACCACTACTCCGAATTTCATATCATTGAGAATTTTATGATCAATTAATTCCCGCCAAAGTTAACAAACACAAGGCGCTTCGCGCTCTATTTTTTCATATTGATCCAATTGTGAACGACAGACTGGGCTATCAAGAGCCAAAACAATAAATTAGGAAGCAGCAATCTGCGGGGTACTGAGAATGCCGTAGAAAAAAATGCACTCAAGGGAATAGTCAATAACCAAAGGATAGATAGTCCGTTTCGGCTCATCAGAAAGGGGGCAGGAATCAAAAAAATAATAAAAATTAGTAAAATGCTCCAAAAATTACGGATTTGCATCAGCAATCTTCCATTGAACCGCTGCCAATACACCAAACCCAGAAAAAGCCCAATAAATAGGAGTATAAGAGAGGCGATACCCGATTCATCAGGTACTCCCATCGGCCAACCGGGAGTAAAATCCGGTAGCTGATTAAAAAAAGCCTGCAGGTTATCTGTCAGAAAAGTGAGTGCGAGTAAAAAATAATAAGGTAGAAAAAAACCCAATAAAAAAATCAGGTATTCATTGATGCGAAATCTTTTCACCATACCCATCGCCGGCAGGGAAGCCAGCGCCAACATAAATAGGGGGTGGTAGCATATCACGGCAATACCCGTCAACAACCCATTGTTCAACAAGGCCGAACCGGTAGGGGTAATTTGAGGCAGATCGCAGATGCGGGAAAAAATCCAAAGCAACAGATGACCGGAGAACAAAGCCGGCGAAAGGAAGCACCAGGATGGAAAAAGACTAGACAATAAAACCAAAGTAAGTGCAGGAAGATAAGTGGAGGAAGGAAAAAGACGAAGTCGATCCAATAAGAAATTCAGCCGCAATGCCATAGAGATCAACAAGAATTGAAAAATAATAAATAATAAGACAGGATTAAGATGGGTGAAAAATCTTTCTATCCAGTCTTCCAGCCAACCGGATGAAGGGTTCAATCCAATAGTAACAGGAGACCACAATTGATGAATGTGGACTCCTATACTCAGTAATATGAGTAAAATAACATTAATGAGTGACTTGTCCCTGAATAAAAAAACCACCGGTATAAATTAAAATTCTATTTTGGCGAAGCAGATAAAACCTCTGTACTGACAGGGTATCAAGACCTGTCGCAAGCCCACTTGTTTGGCATAACGGGGCATGAATTCAAAACCTCTGTCTAAATTTTTGAAAGTAGGGTTGCGAATCAGTTGTCCTTCTGAAGTAATGCTTTGATCAGACAAAATCTGAATACGTTTTTCATAGGCATTGAAAAGAAAGTGCAATTGATCTCCGGTATTTACCAGTCCGAATCCTATCATGTCATCCTTATTATCATCAAATTGAGATTTTCGAACTACGTTGCTCCATTCCATTTTACCTGATGGATCAAAAGAAATGACCAATATATTTTCAGCGTAGAACCTGGTAAAATTATTCATACTATTCATACCATTGAATCCCCAGGGAAAGAATCCCATGGGACTATTCCACAAAAAATAATCATTTGGCATGCGAAAGGGAGAGCCATAGAGATAATCCCACCGGTTGAGGTTCCCACCCCGGGTGGAGG
>JBJTTC010000177.1:0-3281 GCA_046079965.1 Sediminibacterium sp.
CTTCATCAATTTTTGCTCCGGGGCACCAGGTATCCCAATCTGCCTGCTGGTTGCTGTTGGAAGGTGCCTTTAGTTTCATTTCACTATCCATATAAATAATGGTCATCACCTTTCTCATTTGATTGGTTTTGTTGGGTCCAGCGCGATGGAACACCCATCCGGAGTGAAAACTTATTTCCCCTAAATCAAATGGTTCTGATACATGTGGACAATCAGTTACCCGGAGTTTTTCTGCTATTTTTTGCTCACTTTCATCTGATATACCTAATTCTCTTCCTTCCACAATGCGATGACTACCTGCAGAGAATTCAAGTGGTCCCATTTCTTTTGGAACCGCTTGTAAGGGTATCCAGGCAGTGATGGTTTTATCACTGCTGAGCGGCCAGTAAAACTGGTCGGCATGCCAGGGAGTAAAACCTCCACCCGGTTCTTTGAACAAGGCCTGATCATGGTAAAGTCGCACGCCTTTAGTACCCATTAGTTGTGCTGCAAGAGAAGCTAATCGTCGGCTAAAAATAAGCGCAGCGATTTGTTCATCTTCCCGCCAAAGATTCATGACTTGCAGAAATGCCTTACCATACGTATCGCGTTTTTCCAGGGGGTCGACTTTTTCTTCACGGAACTTTTCCAGGCGATTTGATATTACCTGGTTAAAAAAATCGAGGGTGGCCTGGTTCAGTACTTCCTTAATCTTGATGAAGCGATTAGTCTGGTAGAATTGAATCTGTTCAGATGAAAGAGTTATTTCTTCCTGCAAGTGTTGCTGAATAGAAAAAGGAATCATATGTATAGAGGAGATATGCCTATAAATATACTGATTAGACGAGAGCAATGATTTCTCCGGCTGTTATTTTTTCCTTTCTATTACCTCAAAGTATACCTGGTTGGGAGCGAGTAGCAGCATACTTTTATATGACCCCTTCAGTGGTTCCCGACACAATTGTGGTGGTGAAATAACCCGGATACCAGCTTGTATGGTACGGGTTAGAACTTCTTCCAAATGATCTGTTGCCACGCTATACATGCCAATGCCGCGATTGGGAAGATGGGGTAGGTGGGAGGAAGGAATGGGTTGATTTTTTTTAAAATCCATGAGTAGGAGATGACCACTGGTAGCTCCTTTTGCATAGGCAATGACAAAGCGAAAAGGGATACCGGCAGGAAGTCCCAACGCAGATCCATTCCCCGTTGTCCATACCTGGTCTCTTCGTAATTCATAGCCCAGAATATTGGTCAAAAAAGCAATCATGGTATCACTCATGCCCGTTACATTCATGGCACTGTAGCCCGGACCACCCATTCCGGTGAGAGAATCAATGTTGCTCAATTGAGGCATTCCGTTTCCTCTTTCAATTCCAACTGCATGCATCCACTCCGGCCCCTTATAGATTGTTTCCAGGTATTTGTATTTGGAACCATCGGGCTTGCTGAGAAGGGCTGCCTGCATGGGTGCCAGGGTGGTGTATCCCAATGACAGCATTTTATCGTGAACTTCCTCCTGTCTGGCATTGGGAAATCCAATGGTAAATGGTCCGTTTTCAGCGGGGCCATAATCGCTTCTTGTTAAAGGTGAATTCTGCTCCAAAATTATAATCCTTAGAAGCATTGTTCCTGCTGCCGCCGGTCTATCGAAATACATTAATTGAAAATTTGTGTTGGCCGGTAATAACCAGTGTTTTGCTAACTTCTTTTTTTCCCGGTAACTCAGCGAAAATGGTCCGGATTTCCTTAATCCCCAGCCTCGTTCAAAAAAACGTGAAAGGCTATCGGGTTGATTGGTGCAAATGGTAACTATTTCCACAGGACCACATAGTGCGTCTGCAGTTCTGCTTTCTGGTTCAGTAAGATCTCGTTGTGAAGCCAGATTTTGTGCCGAAAGCATCTCACAGAATAGTAGAAAAAACAGTAGGGTAGCCGAATAATAAAAAGGCTTAAAATAAGCGGCAGGTTGCTTAAAAATAGTTAACTTCATTAACTAAATATATGAATTCCGATTCAATCATAATTGAAGAGCAAGGACTGAGGGATGGGCTCCAGAATTTACCTCGTGTTTTGCCACTGGAAATGAAGCTGGATTTCATTCGAAGGTTGGTAGATGCCGGTATGCGCAGGATACAGGTAACGAGTTTTGTTCACCCAAAATGGGTGCCGGCTATGGCAGATGCTGAAGAGCTGTGTGCGGCACTTTCCCCGGAAACAGGTGTCGAATTCAGTGCACTGGTACTGAACAACAAAGGGGTTGAGCGGGCAGTAAGTGCCGGAATTCGATATGTGGCAGCATCTATTTCAGCTAGTGATACTCATAGCCAAAAAAATGCCAATAAGTCTTTGAAGGATGCCCAAAAAGAATTCAGGGAAATGACAACACTCGCCAGACAACATCAATTGGTGGTAAGAGGAGGATTACAATGTGTTTTTGGCTGTCGCTATGAAGGAGCAATTGCGGAAGATTTAATTTATGATATGACCAAACACCACCTGGACTGTGGTGTACAGGAGATGGCTTTTGCTGACTCAACTGGTACGGGCAATCCGGTTCAGATGAAGAGAATGCTTCCCCGCCTTAAGGAGATTTGCGGCGATGTACCTATCACTCTTCATTTGCACAATACGGAAAACAAAGGTTATGCGAATGTAGTGGCAGCACTTGAAGTAGGTATCCAACAATTTGATACTGCTTTTGGGGGATTGGGCGGATGTCCCTTTATTCAGGGCGCTACCGGTAATATTGCCACAGAGGATACGGTTCATATGCTGCACCAAATGGGGTACAAAACTGGAATAGATATTCAGCAGATTGCAGGCATCAGTATTGAGATGCAGCAATGGTTGGGTATGCCATTTCCCGGATTGATGTACTCAATATTGCAACAGAAAAATTTTCGACTGAATTGATAAATATGCGTCCTCAAACAATTGCCGAAAAAATATTATCACAACACTCGGGTCAGGTGTTGTATGCCGGTGAATTGTGTGTTGTTCCTGTCGATGGTGCCATGGCAACCGATACTACTGCGCCATTGGCAATTCAAGCCTTTCGAGAAATGGGCGGAGAACGATTGGTCAATCCCGACCGGTTTCACCTGATCATTGATCATGCAGCACCTGCTCCCAATGAGCGGATAGCCAATCTTCACCGCATGATGAGAAATTTTGCGCAAGAAACAGGTTGCCATTTCTATGATATTGGAAGTGGGATATGTCATCAGGTGATGGTGGATCACCACAGGGTAAAGCCAGGCGAGATTTTCATGGGGGCAGATAGTCATACTCCTACCTAT
>JBJTTC010000178.1:0-6001 GCA_046079965.1 Sediminibacterium sp.
GGAGTTAGCAAAATTTTGTATGTCAACTGAAAATAAATAGAGTTAAAATGAGTTTCCAATGAACTATACAGGTCGCAAAATGCAATCGAACAAATTACACGACTTTTTTATTCATTGACGGAATTTTGAAGTTGCTTTTAACCAAATAAAACCAACCGCCGTGTCAACAAGATATGAAAACGCGCAGAAATACAGAAGGTGGAAGATTGATTTGAGAAAAAATATTCGGGATGCTGTAATAATTCTGCTAGGTGTCTTTTCTGCTGCTTTTGGCCTGGAAGGCTTTTTGCTGAAAAATCATTTCATAGATGGTGGTGCCACAGGTGTTTCTTTGTTGATTAACGGTATTTCCGGATGGTCGCTTTCACTGATCATTATGGTCGTGAATCTTCCTTTTATCATTATGGGATATAACCAGCTTGGAAAGCTGTTTGCCATAAAAACAAGTTTGGCCATTGCTTCATTGGCGATGGTACTTTATTTATTTGATTTTCCCATTGTAACCAATGATAAATTGCTGGTAGCTGTGTTCGGAGGTTTTTTCCTGGGAGCAGGCATCGGATTGAGCGTTCGAGGCGGGGCAGTGATTGATGGTACTGAAGTATTGGCCATTTATCTGAGTCGTAAATTAGGAACTACCATTGGAGATATCGTAATGTCAATTAATATAATTATCTTTTCTACTGCCGCGTATTTGTTAAGTCTTGAGATTGCACTCTATTCTATGATTACTTATCTGGCAGTTTCCCGTACGCTGGATTTTATCGTTGAGGGGATAGAAGAGTACATGGGCGTGACCATCATATCCTCTCACCATGAAGACATCCGGCAAATGATCATTCATGAATTGGGTCGCGGTGTTACCATATACAATGGAAAGGGAGGGTATGGAAAACGCGGAGAACGCAAGAAGGAACTGGAGATTTTGTACACGGTCATCACGCGATTGGAATTGAATAAAATCAATACTGAAATTGAAAAAATTGACCCCCATGCATTTGTAGTGATGCATATCATAAAGGATGCACGTGGGGGAATGATAAAAAAGCGACCTTTACAGAAGAAATAAATCGCCCCCCCCCTAATTCCCAGCTCCATGCGACAGATACTGTTCCTTATATTTTTCTTCATCGTTTTCGCCCTGCTACCCGATTTTCCATCCTTTCAGCATTACATGCCCTATACCTCCAGTATCTATTACAATGGAAGCATCATAACCATGAGTGGGCCCAAGCCAGTTTATGCCGAGGCAATTGTTATAAAGGACAATAAAATCATTTTTGTAGGATTGAAAGATTCTGCTATTGCTAAGGCAGGTGGAAATCCCAAAATGATTGATCTGAAAGGCAGAGCCTTACTGCCAGGCTTCATTGATGCCCATAGCCACCTCATGAAATATGCAGATGCCCTCTATCAGGCAGATCTGAATCCCCCACCCATCGGGAAAGTGAATCGCATAGCAGATATACTGACTGCATTGCAGGATCTAAAAAAGAAGCATGAACTTTCAGATAGCTCCTGGTTAATTGGAAATGGTTATGATCAGGATTTGCTGGAAGAAAAAAGACACCCCCAGGCAGCAGATCTTGACTCTGCTTTTCCCAATAACCCAGTCCTGCTGCTTCATACCTCAGGTCACATGTTGGTTGCGAATTCAAAAGCATTTGAGCTTGCGGCAATCAATGAGAAAACCCCAGATCCGGAAGGAGGAACTACTCTTCGAATCAAGCGGTCAAAAAAACCCGAGGGTCTCGTGCAGGAAATGGCGATGTATGCATTTTCTCCTTTTCTCTATCAGGAAGGAACGGAAGAGTTTGAATTGAACAAACTCTACAGGGCACAGGAATATTATGCCGCATTCGGCATCACTACGGCAGCAGAACATTTATTGCCCGGAGAAAAGCTGTCCTTATTGGAGAAAGCAATAAAAAATAAAACCTTCTTCATAGACCTCACCGTATTGCCATCATTTACCCTTGCCAAAGAGGTGGTTGGAACCGGAAAAATTACATTTGGTAATTATCGCAATCATGTAAAATATGCAGGACTGAAAATGGCGATTGATGGTTCTCCACAGGGAAAAACTGCTTTTTTAACACAGCCCTATCTTACCCCGGTACCCGGCTGTGAGAAAGATTGCAGGGGATTCCCGAATCTTACCCAAGACCAGGTAAATGAGTTGGTGTTGCTTTGCTACTCTAATAAAGTTCAATTGTACTCTCATTGTAACGGAGACTCTGCCATTGATATGATGATCAAAGGGCATCAATACGCAGATAGTTCGCTAAATGATAGCACTTCCGATAGAAGAACGGTGATCATCCACTCACAGATCATGCGTCCCGACCAGCTTTCAACCTATTTGAAATATGGGTTGTTGCCCAGCTTTTTCACGAATCATACCTACTATTGGGGAGATGTTCATTTTCAAAATTTGGGAAAACAACGAGCTTTCTTCCTGAGTCCGTTGCGCTCAGCTTTGAAAATGGGAATTAAAGCCACCAATCATACCGATTGTAATGTAACTCCTGCGGATCAGATGTTTCTTTTATGGACTGCGGTCAATCGAATCACCCGATCAGGTTTTCTTTTGGGAAAAGAGGAAAGGGTATCAGCATATGACGCACTTCGTGCCATTACATCCAATGCCGCATACCAATACCATGAAGAAAACATCAAGGGAAGTTTGGAGCCAGGAAAGTTAGCTGATTTGGTAATCCTGAGTAAAAATCCCCTCACGGAGAATGAATACGCCATTAAAAACATTGAGGTTTTGGAAACCATCAAAGAGGGGAAAACAATTTACAGGAAAAAGAAAAATTAAACCAACCGAAGTCACTGGACCATCGCCATGAATCTGAAAATATTTTTCAAAAACGAATGGACCATTGTATTCATCGCAGCCATTGCATGGATTCCTTTTTTAGGTCAGGTACATCTTTTTGATTGGGATGAAATCAATTTCGCTGAGAATACCCGGGAAATGATACTAACCGGAGATTATTTTTCAGTGCAAATGAATTACGTGCGGTTTACAGAAAAACCACCTCTGTTTTTCTGGTTGCAGGCAATCAGTATGCATTGTTTCGGCATCAATGAGTTTGCAGCAAGATTCCCGAATGCTATCGCCGGCATCATTACAGTGGTAAGTATTTTTCGCATCGGAAAGCGGTGGGGAAACATAGACTTGGCAAGAACCTGGGTATGGGTTTATATGGGTACCTTTTTTACTTTCCTATACCCCCGATCGGGTATCATCGATCCCTGGTTCAACTTATTCATCTTTGGGGCTATTTATCACTTTTTTTTGCTCACCATTCAGCCGGAGCATAGTAAAAAATTAGCAGGGCTGACCGGACTACTCCTTGGCCTTGCTATACTTACCAAGGGACCTGTTGCCTTGTTGTTGTGCATGATGAGTTATGTAGTAATGGTTCTGGTCAATAAAGGAAAGCCAATGATTCAACCAATTTCTTTTTTCATTATTGCCCTCACTTGTTTTATAACCTGTTTTGCCTGGTTCGGGGTTGACTTGGTACAACACGGACCACAATTTATGATTGAATTCATAGAGCGTCAGGTGGCACTTTTCAGCACTTCTGATGCTGATCATGGTGAGCCATTTTTTTATCACTGGTGGGTTTTGTTGTTAGGATGTTTTCCGGCCTCTGTATTTTTTATCAAGGGAATCACACTGAAAACCGACAACGATGCACTTCATCGCTTCCATCAATGGATGAATACACTCTTCTGGGTAACGCTGATCGTTTTTTCTCTCGTTACCACAAAAATTATTCATTACTCATCTTTGTGCTGGTTACCCCTTACTTTTATTGCAGCTAGGTATATTGATCAGTTACTTAGGGAAGGACCGGTCAAAATCCCCGGTTGGATGAAAGTACTGACTGGAATCATCGGAATTTTCATGGGTCTCCTACTGGCTGCCATTCCATTTATCATGCAGCAGGTCAATCAATGGAAGGACAGGGTAGAAGATCCTTTCGCAAGAGGGAATCTGGAAGCAGCAGTTAGTTGGCATTCCTGGCAGGCTTTCGCCGGATCACTCGTCTTTATTGCTACTATTTACTTCTTGTGGAATGCTTCTATCAAACGCACCATTCCAATTTTATTTATTGCGGTTTCATTCGCCACTCTTTTTTTAGTCGTATTTATTTTTCCTTCCGTCGAGGCCATTAGTCAGCGAGCCAATATTGACTTTTTTTCATCCCATCAAAATGAAAACTGCTACCAGGAAACACTGGGTTACAAAAGTTATGCCCCCTACTTTTATGGCAGAGTAAAGCCTCCGGATAATTCACAACGACAATTGCTGGAAGCAGTTCGAAACAACGGATCAGCACAGCCAGATACTTTGAGTACGGCCGAAAAAGAAATCAATTATAAAAATTGGTTGATTCGTGGTTCCATCAATAAGACGGTCTATTTTTCTGTGAAGATCATGGACAAGCCAGCGTATGATACAATTCCTGGTTTTCAATTACTAGGAATGAAAAATGGTTTTGTATTTTACCGGAGAGAAGCTGTAATGCAAGTAAGTAATTAGTGCTTGTGTCGGTAGATAACCGGATTGATCCAACCCATTCTTTTCATGAAATAGCCGACAGATACACTCAATACACCAAGTCCGTACTTAATACTCCTGCTTAAATTGATGCTGGATGCCTCATCAAAATATTTAGTGGGACAGGTTACTTCACCAATTTCGAAGCCCGCATCAAATATTTGAGCAATCATTTCATTGTCAAAAATGAAATCATCGTTGTTCAATTCATAATTTACCTTTTCCAACACTTCTCTGCTGAATGCCCGATAACCAGTGTGGTATTCACTTAATTTCTGATTCATCAGTAAATTTTGGAAAAATGTGAGGGTCCTGTTGGCAATGTATTTGTACAAAGGCATGCCGCCGCGCAAAGCCCCCTTACCCAAAATACGAGAGCCGAAAACAACCGGATACAAGCCATTGGCAATGATGCTACTCATGGCCAAGATCAATTTGGGCGTATATTGGTAATCTGGATGCAACATGACCACAATGTCTGCCCCCAATTCAAGTGCTTTGTTGTAACAGGACTTCTGATTGCCTCCATAACCCCTGTTCTTTGGATGGGTGATGATGTGCCTGATACCCAGTCTTTCTGCTTCCAGAACAGTATTGTCTTTGCTGGCATCGTTCACTAAAATGATTTCATCAACAATCTCTGAAGGTATTTCTCGAAAAGTTTGCTCTAAAGTTTTCTCTGCATTGTATGCAGGCATCACAACTATAACTTTCTTCCCGTTGATCATTGATTTGGTTCAGTTTGTTGAAAATCAAGACAAAGTTAAGCCAATTGAAATAAATGTTTTTTCAAGCTATCAGGTAGATTCATTCCCTAATACCATCATTATGGCCTACTTATTCTCAAAATGCCTTCCTTTCATTGCTTTCTTTTACTTATTAAATAGGAATTTTCATTATACGATGAACATGCTTTAGTTTCGCGACATGTTTAGGTTGTTTTTTTTCTCATTAATCTATATACCCGTAATCGCAGCGGCGCAAAGTATTGAGCTGGATTCAGTAATTGTAAGTGCCAGTTATCTGCCACAAAAAAACATTACTACCGGCAAAAACATCATTACCCTGAACAGTGCAGACCTCAATAAACTGCCGGTTAACAGCATCGATGAATGGCTTCGTTACGCACCCGGAATTGAAGTACAGCAAAGGGGGCCTGCAGGTTCTCAATCTGATTTACTCATCCGTGGAGGAACATTCCAGCAGGTCTTGGTGGTGATAGATGGCATTCGCCTCAATGACCCGCTTACCGGGCATTTCAGCACCTATATTCCATTACATCCTGAAGAAATTGCGAGGATTGAAATCATCAAAGGAGCAGCAGCCGCCATCTATGGTGCTGATGCAGTAGGAGGGGTTGTCAATATCATTACCAAAGCAAGTCTGGCAACAAGGGATTCACTCATTGATAAATCAGTA
>JBJTTC010000179.1:0-2829 GCA_046079965.1 Sediminibacterium sp.
CCTCAATAGTAGTTAAGTGTAAGTGGTCAAAATTTTGCGGCATACTTAAAGGGGTTTTAAATTAAATTTTTTTATAAATCTAATTATAATATTAAAGCATTTCAATTTTTCATAATATTTTTTAGATCAACTAACCTTTTCAGGGTGGCGATAAATGTCGGGTTTCCGTTATTTGCCTTCAGGGTGTTAAGGTGACTGTCAATGAACTTCGGAAGGTTGGTTATTGTCACCCCAGCGGTCAGCCGAATAGGTTCAGTCGGTAAGGTTATGCCGGCAAAGTACGTTTTCAGTTCCTGAATATATTGTTCCCAGTGTGGCTGAATTGTCGGCTGTGATTTTATAAACTGCTTCGGAGGTGTGTATGCCTTCGGTGGTTCAGGTGGCCGGCTGGGTGTCGGTGGTGGTGTGTTTTGTGGTGGATCGGGTGGGTTGCTCTTCAAAAGATAGTCAGCAATATCAAGTCCGGCTTTCCTTTCGTCATCGGTGGCAATTTTTTCAAGATAGTCCGATACCGTCACCGTTGCAATCATTGAAAGTTCCTGTGCTTTTTCATTCCATAAATCGTATGCGCCCCCTAAATCAGGCCACAAAATAATGGTACGATTTTTCAATACATTCCATTTATCGGCTTTCAATCCGTCCTTACCACTACTCGACAACCACACATATTCGGGCATGAAATAACTTGCAACCACGGCCGTCTTGTCACTTTCCACTATTGCAACGGGCTTACTGCTTCCCCTCAAAAGGTGCTCACCGAAAAAGCATTGCTGCAAATTGAAATTAGGGCTATTTACGGCCTTATGTACCCAGTCAATATGATCTATCGGTTCTTTCACTCTTTTGCCAGTGGTGGGGCTGTAAAGCATTATTTTACCTGTTCTGACTTTGCCGGCAATGTCTATTTGCGGAAATACGGTTGCCCCTTGCCATTTATTTGATGTGCCAATTTCATATTTTTTTATCATGTGGCTTACTATTTCAGTCCTAAAGTGATTATTAAGAAAGGTGACAAAGTGATTAGGTTGATGCGGACTTAATTTTGCCTTATACACTTCGGGTGAAATAAACGTAATTGACTCTTTTTTAATGGCAGCATATCGCTTACGCTGGGGCTTAATAAATGATTCATTTTTTTCACTTTCAGGCATGAAGGATTGACAACATGAATGACAATAGCCCTTGTTATCGTAGCCCACGAAAGGAACAAATTTCCCGTCTTTATTGCTCTTTCCGCATGGACAGTATTTTATACGAAATCGTTTACTTGATTCCAATTTTAGATTATTGCTCATTTATAATTAATATGCTGCACTTTCAGCACTTTCGGCACTTTGTCAATAGATAGTGCCAAAAATGCCGGAAATGCAAGTTGAAAATCAGGAAATAATTTTTCTATACTTACCATGATTCAGATGCGAAAAGTATTCAAATGACTTTAGCCAATTTTTGAAAGTCCGTTCGGGCATACCATATTTTGTAGCTATTATTACCCCTTCATTGGTTGAAAATTCGTCAGGTAGTTCGCTGTAAATATTTTTCTTAATCATTGATAACTTTTCCAGTGGGTCGGAATTAGACAAAATGCTATGTACTTTCATCGCTGACCGTTTGAAATATTCCGTTAATTGTATCGCACCCCGAAATGATTCTATGCCGACTTCGGTCAGGTTGCTCTCATTGCAAGCAAATCGAAGTAATTCAAGAATCAGCGCAATACGGAAAACGTGTATTTCCATTTTGCTAATCATACCGGCCAGATGATCGGTTTCTGCATCATTGCACTCATCAGTATTTTTTATCTGCCATTCCAGCCATGCTTCTTTCGCTTCAGGGGAAAGTTTTAATGCTTTGCGTACAGGATTAGAATTGTCATCTACATCAAGTTTTAAGTCTAATAACTTATTGATTATGTCACTCCATTGTGGGTAAACATCAGCCGGCAATTCATTTTGTGAATAGTATTCTTTTGCAAGATTATCAGGGAGGGCAAATAACATTCTATCAATAAACCCATTTTGTGTTCGACTTCCCCCAGCAAGTTCATTCAGAATACCTGTTTGAATTGTTCCCCCTACTGAAATGAAAGGACTATTTATAAATATCGGATCAGATGTTTTACGATCAATAGTAATTGATGCACCTGACCATTGACCTAACCAAAATTCCATTTCACTTCCTTTGTTGTATTTATTGAAGTTCTTAAACCAGCCTGCAAGTTCATCAACGTAAACTCCGATACCTCTTTTATTAAATCTATGGACTTCCGCAAGTGCTTCAGGTGTGTAGTCAGATAGAATGATTTTTTTCCATACTGGTTTTTCAGGTTCTTCGATTCCATTATCTTTTTTGTAGCTCGCCGAAAGTCGAGTGATACGGTCATATTCTTTTTCAAGGGCTTCATACAATTTATATTCATCAGCATCTATTTTTTTTATGGGCTTTAATGCTATCTTAAGTGGAGGTGTTTTTCCCGTTCCTGGTCTTCCCACAATAACAACAATGATAACGGCACTTTCCCTATACTCGGCACTTACTTCAACTTCATAAGTGTTACCGATTGCTATTGATGCCGCATAAAGAATTGATGTCCCGAAAAAGTCAATATTGAATTTTTGTGACTCGTTATAACTTCTAATTATGTACTGAACCAATTCAGGAAATGCTTCTATCGGGAATCGATTTGTTACCCTAATTATGGCCTCATTTGTTTCATCAATGCAATCAGATAAACTGAAATTAGATGTACCTTTGTTATGTTCCTGTAATGAATTGCTGGGGGTAATGTTGTGTTGATTCATGACTTACCCCCTTTTCTTTTAGCCAGTA
>JBJTTC010000180.1:0-11838 GCA_046079965.1 Sediminibacterium sp.
CATAGATGGACGGGTGGCAAATATCGGTCAAGTATTGCATTTTTAATGGACGAAAAGAGGATAAAATGATAGTTTAACAGGCGTTTTTTGGATTTTTTTGGGGTTTAATTTGATGAAATCGTGTCTAATCACTAACTTTGCCGTCCGAAAAAAGAAATCATGGCTAATCACTCAGCTACCAAAAAAGACGTAAGACAGGCCTCTAAACGCCGGGAAAACAACCGTTACTACGGTAAAACTACCCGCAACGCCATCCGTGAATTGAAAACCAAAGAAGGCGACGGAGCTTACGCAAAAGAACTACCCAGTGTTGTTTCGATGATCGATAAGTTGGCCAAAAGAGGAGTAATACATAAGAACAAAGCTGCCAACCTGAAAAGCAAACTTGCCAAAAAAGCAGCTGCCAAATAAATACTCCGGAAAATTTCAAAATAATTTAACCCTGCCGATAGCAGGGCTTCTTCATGCCCATCTTTTCCCCCAAACACACCCCTTATTGCCGAAGAAAAATTCAGTTACCTTCGCAATCATGACAGAAAAGATTTTGATCCTCGATTTTGGCAGTCAGTTCACTCAGCTTATTGCCCGGGCAGTTCGGGAAGCCAATGTTTACTGTGAAATCATCCCCTACCACCATACTTTTTCAATCGATACCTCCCTGAAAGGAGTCATACTGAGTGGCTCACCCTTTAGTGTCAATGACGAAAAAGCCCCTCGCATCAATCTTTCTAATTTGCTTGATAAGCTACCTGTACTGGGTATTTGTTATGGCGCACAACTTTCTGCCTCGCTTTTGGGCGGAAGGGTTGATAAATCGAATAAACGTGAATATGGAAGAGCTGTGATGCAAATTATCCGGCAAGATCAAATTTTGAAAGAATTACCTGAACAGTCCCAGGTATGGATGAGCCACAGTGACTCCATCGCAATTTTACCGGACGGATGCGATGTACTCTCTGCCACCGAAAGCATACCGGTAGCCGCCTTCCGCAAAACGGATGCCCCCAACCCCTTGTACGGTCTGCAATTTCATCCGGAAGTTTACCATTCCGTTCACGGCAAACAGATTTTGAAAAATTTTCTCTACTCCGTTTGTGGCTGTTCCGGTTCATGGACCGCCGCTCATTTCATTGATGAAACGGTAGCTCAACTCAAGGAGAAAATCGGAAGTAAAAAAGTAATCATGGCACTGAGCGGAGGTGTTGACAGTACCGTTGCCGCCACCCTGATTAGCCGCGCCGTCGGAGATAATCTATTTGGAATTTTCGTTGACAACGGACTTCTCAGGAAAGATGAATTTGAACAGGTACTGACCACCTACCGCCAACTGCACCTTAACGTGAAAGGCGTGGATGCCCGCGATTATTTTTATGCACGACTGGCAGGAAAAAGAGACCCGGAAGAAAAAAGAAAAATCATCGGCAGATCCTTCATCGAAATATTTGATAAGGAGGCACATCTGCTTACCGATATCAGCTACCTCGGACAAGGAACCATCTATCCAGATGTAATCGAGAGTGTTAGTGTTCACGGACCTTCCGCTACCATTAAGTCACACCACAATGTGGGCGGACTTCCCGATACCATGAAGCTGAGTTTAGTTGAACCCTTGCGCTTTCTATTCAAAGACGAGGTAAGAAAGGTAGGATTGGAATTGGGTATCCCCGAAGAAATGATCCATCGACACCCCTTCCCCGGTCCGGGTCTCGCCATTCGCATCCTCGGAGAAGTGACCGCAGACAAAGTAGCATTGCTGCAGGAAGCCGATGCCATTTATATCAATGGTTTAAAAAAGCACGGACTCTATTCCTCTGTCTGGCAGGCGGGTACCATCTTGCTACCCGTGAAAAGCGTGGGAGTGATGGGAGATGAAAGAACGTATGAATATACCATTGCTCTTCGGGCTGTAACATCGGTGGATGGCATGACGGCTGACTGGGCACATTTACCCTATACTTTTCTGGCAGACATTTCAAATGAAATCATCAACCAGGTAAAAGGAATTAATCGGGTGGTATATGACATCAGCAGCAAACCACCCGCCACCATTGAATGGGAATAAGTTAAGCATATATGAGATATCTGCCAGCATTGCTTTTTCTGTGTATTTCTGTTACAGCATCAGCACAGGAAAACAACAGGAAGCCACCCTCTATCGCTGTTTTGCTTCCGTTGTACATTGACTCCGCATTTAATGCAAATGGATATAAATTGGGAAATGGCGGTATCCCACGGTTCATGTTACCTGCACTAGATTTTTATCAGGGTATGATGCTTGCAGTTGACTCACTCAACAAAGAAAAAATCAATCTGAACATCCACATTCATGACACAAAATCTTTAGCAGTTGGAACAGATAGTTTACTTACCAGCGATACACTTCAATCAATGAACCTGCTGATGGCTGTCTTCAATAACAGAAATGAAGTCAAGCCCGTCGCAGGTTTTGCGAAGGACAATGAAATTCCACTTTTGTCTTATACCTTCCCCAATGATGGCGGTGTTACCGATAACCCCTACCTGGTTCTTATCAATCCAACACTTAAAACCCACCTAGAAGCCATTTTTAAATACCTGCAACGGAATCATCCTCTGCAGACTATTTATTTGTACAAAAGAAAAGGGCCTACAGAAGATTTGATTCGTCAGATTTTGGAAGAACTAAATAGCAAAACACCGGCAACCAAATTGAATTTCAAGACCATAGAACTGGCAGATAACTTTTCAACGGAAGAAGCTACCGTTGCATTAGACAGTACCCGGGAAAATCTGGTGATTTGCGGTAGTTTACAGGAGGATTTTGCTTTCAACCTCACAAAAACGCTGGGAACTGCAAAAAATTACCGGCAAACCATCATCGGTATGCCCACCTGGGAGACAGGCAGAGACCTCAGCCAAAATGCTGAAATTCTTTATACTACTCATTTTCAGACTCAACGGAATGAAAAAGCTGCCAATAAAATTGCAGTTGCTTATCAAAAGAAATTATCGGGCAGAGCCAATGACATGGTATATAAAGGATTTGAAGCCATGTACCGATTCGGAAAAATTTTGGTTCAATACCCCAACGAATTCTTACAACAACTCTCCAACAAATCCTTCAACCTCTTGAACGATTTTGACATAAAACTTGTTAATTCTCCTGCCGGCTACCACGAAAACAAAAAGATTTATTTCATCAGAAAATTTCAGGGGCTGATCAAATCAATCAGGGAATAAGCCGGCAACTCTCTTCCCATGACCGCTGCCAAAGGAAATAAATCATATCTACCCAGCCGAACTTGTGCCACCTGTGGACGACCTTTTGCCTGGCGGAAAAAATGGGCACGCAATTGGGATACTGTATTATACTGTAGTGACCGCTGCAGAAAAACGAAACCGAAAGGAAGAGCCGGCATCGCATGAAGAGTAAACAAAATCCCGGAACCCAACTGATCATTGAATGGCTTGAACAACGTGGCCTCAAGCCTTTCCCATTTCAATGTAAAACCTGGGAACAAATGTCTTTGCGACAAAGCGGTTTGGTCAATGCTCCCACCGGATTTGGCAAAACCTATGCAGTTTTTTTAGGTGTTCTCATTGAATGGATCAACCTCCATCCGACTAACTATCAACAACTCAAGAATAACGGTCTTCGTCTGATCTGGATAACCCCCCTGCGCGCACTGGCGCAAGATATTGCCCGTGCCATGGAGGAGGTAATTCAGGAACTCGGCATTCCCTGGAAAGTGGGTGTAAGAAATGGCGACACCTCTACCAAAGAAAGAGCAGCCCAAAAAAAACAGTTCCCTGAAATTCTCATCATCACCCCCGAAAGTTTACAATTGCTCTTGTCCAATGCAGAGCGTGACAGACTATCAGCAACATTATCTGTTATCGCAGTGGATGAATGGCATGAATTATTGGGCAACAAGAGAGGGGTTCAAACTGAATTGGCCATTGCCCGGCTTATACAGTCAACTCCTGATACGCAGCAACCACCGCTAGTTTGGGGCATCAGTGCCACCATCGGTAACCTGACGGAAGCCATGGAAGTTTTATTGTATCCAACCGGACAAGAAGGTTATCTCATCAAGGCAAAACTGAAAAAAGAAATAGAAGTACATGCTTTGTTACCCGATGATCCGGAGGAATACCCCTGGGCAGGTCACCTTGGCATCAGAATGGCAGAAAAGATCATCCCGGTGATCGAACAAAGCAACACCAGTCTGATATTCATCAATACCCGCGGGATGAGCGAGACATGGTTCCAAACAATCTTACAAAAAGCGCCGCAACTGGCAGGTATCATCGCCCTTCATCATGGCAGTATGGAACCCACCCTGCGTGCCTGGGTAGAAAATGCCTTACACGAGAGCAAACTCAAAGCCGTGGTATGCACTGCCAGTCTTGATCTGGGCGTGGATTTCAGACCTGTAGATACGGTCATTCAGGTTGGATCCCCAAAAGGTGTTGCCCGTTTTTTACAGCGTGCGGGAAGAAGCGGACATGGCCCCAATGAAGTCAGTCGTTTGTATTTTCTTCCCACCCATTCTTTGGAACTAATTGAGGTAGCAGCATTGAAAACAGCCATCGAAACTTCCACCGTTGAAAACAGAGAACCATTGATACTCTGCTTCGATGTACTGCTGCAATATATCTGTACCCTTGCAGCAGGAGGAGGCATCGATGCCCGAAAAATTGTAGCGGAAATCAGAACCACCCATTGCTTTGCAGCCATCACAGATGATGAATGGAATGAAGTTATACTGCAACTTACCCGAGGTGGAAAGGCATTGCAACAATATGATGAATACCAAAAACTGGTATTGATAGACGGACTACTCTATTTCCGGAACAAAGGAATGATCATGCGCCACCGCTTACACATCGGAACAATTGTAAGTGATGTAATGATGAAAGTAAAAACAACGAGCGGACAATACATCGGAGTTATCGAAGAATGGTTCATCAGCAAATTGTTGCCGGGGGATGTTTTTACCCTCGCAGGTCGCAACCTCGAATTACTCGGCGTTCGTGAAATGCAGGTTTTAGTACGACCTTCCAAAAAAAATAAATCAATCATACCTTCCTGGATGGGTGGACGTATGAGTTTGACTGCCAACCTGGGGGCCTTGCTGCGCAAGACTTTCCAGCGGGTGCTGGAAGAAGAAAACCAGGAAGAGCTGATTGCATTGCAACCACTGATGCGCAGACAGCAGGAATTATCTGAAATCCCTTCCGAGGAAACACTACTGATTGAGCACATTGAAGACAAGGAAGGATTTCATCTGCTCGTTTATCCATTTGAGGGAAGGCAGGTACACGAAGCCATCAGCGCTCTGCTGGCTTACCGCATCGGAAAAATTTTACCCATTAGTTTTTCCATCTCCATGAACGACTATGGTTTTGAATTACTCAGTGACCAACCCATTCCTGTAGATGACAGCAACGTGCATGAGTTGTTCTCTACCGATCATTTGATAGAAGACATCCAGAAAAGTGTGAACAATACTGAAATGGCGAGAAGAAAATTCCGCGACATCGCTGTTATCGGTGGCTTGATCTTTCAAGGTATGCCGGGAGAAAACAAAAAAGCCCGACATCTTCAGTCTTCTGCATCGCTCCTGTTCAATGTACTGGAACAACATGATCCGAATAACTTATTGATTCGACAGGCCTATCGGGAAGTGTTGTTTGAACAAATGGAAGAAGTACGTTTGAGAAATGCACTACAACGCATTCAGACACATCCCATAGACATTCGATTTCCGCAAAAACTCACCCCACTCTCCTTCCCCATCATTGCAGATGGATTGAACAGAAATAATTTATCGACTGAAAAACTGGAGGACAGAATCAAAAAAATGCAAAGAAGCCTGAAAAATTAAACCATCAGGAACTAACTTGCCACTTCTATTCATTGTATGCATGCAGCCCCGCTTACATTTAACCCCCTGGATCAACACTGCTGGCTTTCACCCCATCGTTGTCTTTATTGGGAAGAACAAAAAATGCTGGTTTTGTCAGACCTGCATTGGGGCAAGAGTGGACATTTCCGGAAACACGGACTGGCGGTGCCGGATGCCACAGCTACGGAAGACCTACATCGCCTGACCCAACAGATGAGTTACTTTCAGCCGGAGCAGGTAATAATTGTAGGAGATATGTTCCATAGCCATGCCAACTTACAGATGGAGCAATGGATTCGTTGGCGCAATAATTTTTCAACCGTGAACTTCATGCTCATCAAAGGCAACCATGATATTCTTCATAAAGATTGGTATGAACGCTCGAACACCCAATTGATTGAGCACCATTGGTGGCAGGCCCCTTTTTATTTTGTGCACGATGCGGAAGATGGTGTGCTTCCCACAGAAGAGGAAGGCATGATCATTTCGGGCCACTTGCATCCGGGCATTACCATGAAGGGGGGCGGCAAACAAAGTCTGCGCTTACCCTGTTATTATTATTCTGCTCCCAATTTATATTTACCTGCTTTCAGTCAATTTAGTGGAATGGCGACAATCAGGCCCAAAAAAAAGGACCGGGTATTCGCTATTGTAGGTGCTGAAGTGGTAGCAGTATAAATGATGATGCAACGCCGGTGAAATAAATTGGAACTCGATCATGCAAATTTTTTACCACCCCATCTATGCGCATCCTTTACCGGAAAACCATCGTTTTCCCATGGTAAAATATGAGCTCATCCCTGCTCAGTTGTTGTACGAAGGCACGTTAGAACCCCATCAAATAATCGCACCCGATATTTGTCCAGATAAATGGATAACCGCAGTTCACACAACTGAGTACCTGCACAAACTCAATACTCTTTCTTTAACAGCTTCTGAGCAGAGAAGCATTGGGTTTCCTCAGTCTGCAGAGCTCATACAACGAGAAAAAATGATCACTAAAGGTACAATAGATGCTTGTCATTGGGCGATGAAGGAGGGGGTATCACTCAATGTTGCAGGAGGAACACACCATGCGTTTGCTGACAGGGGGGAAGGATTTTGCTTGATTAATGACATGGCGGTAGCTGCTGCCTATTTATTGCGGGAAAAGCTGGCGAGACAAATTTTTATTATTGATTTGGATGTACACCAGGGCAATGGCACTGCCAGTATATTCAGAGAAGAACCAAGGGTTTTCACCATGAGCATGCATGGCGCGCATAATTATCCTTTCAGAAAAGAAAGATCAGATTTGGATCTGCCACTGGCTGATGGCTGTTCCGGCGCTGATTATCTTTCATTGCTGCAACAACAACTTCCGGGTTTACTTGACCGGCTGCAACCTGATTTTGCTTTTTATCTTAGTGGTGTTGATGTGCTCGAGACGGATAAATTCGGAAAACTTAGATTGACCCTACAGGATTGCGGCGAACGCGATCGCTATGTATTCACGCAATTACAGAAGAAAAATATTCCGGTTGTGGTCGCCATGGGTGGCGGCTATTCTCCCAACATCAAAACCATTGTGGAAGCCCACTGCAATACTTTTAGAATTGCGAGAAATATCTTCGGCTAAAGGTGAAAACTAACTTCTTCTAAAGGAGGAAGCAATCAATTCAACTTTTTCTTCAAACTGCTTACCTGCTCCTGCAAAGTATTCACCATCCCCGCCAACTGGCTGACATCCCAACGAGGTGCAGGTGTTGCCTTCTGAATAATATATACTGCCCGCCAAATCTCCAACACATCCTCCGCATTCACCTGATAAGGTTCATACACCGGATTGTCACTGAGCAAGGTCAACTTATTTCTTGCCTTGGCATTCCGCAACACACGCTTGTAAACAACACCCTCCTGCTTCGATAAAACCACATAAGTATTGCTGTTCTTCACTTCCTCCAAATCATCCACCTTCTCCCCCACAATCACACTGCCACTCGGCGTGGGCAACATACTGTCACCCAAAATCTCAAAAGCCCGGTAATTGCCCGGTGCCAACATAGGTAGCGTAAATGTATTCAGCTCATCAATGAACTCCGGATCCCCATAACCATTCAAATAACCCGCAGCAGCTTTAACCGGCACCAACCTGATCTCGGCACTACCACTCTGCAGCAGCTTACTGTTGCGCCTCCTCTCTAAATAACTGCCCCCTGTTTTTTCCGATAAATCTTTGAATAAAAAGTCTTCCAGACTAATCGAAAACAAATGACAAATCGTTTCCATCACCTCCAGCCGCGGTTCAGCACGCTCTTCTTCATAAGCACCCACCAACGATCGCTTGATCGATAACTTGTTGGCAAATTCTTCCTGCGTCCATCCGCGTAATTTGCGGAGGTATTTCAAATTTTTTCCGGCAAATGACATAACTAATGGTTTTAGCAGCAAATTACTAACATTTTTAGTTTCTACCAAATTTTTTTGTATAAGTCCATTTTTTACCCCCCGCCCCCTCTTTGAACTTAGTCGTATCTTGCAGTCATGTCAGCACGTCTTAAGAAGAAAAAAAAGGAACCCCCCATCATTTTAATCACCAATGACGACAGCATCCATGCGCCAGGCATACGTGCCCTGGTAGAAGTTGTGAAAGGCCTAGGTAAAATCGTAGTAGTAGCACCCGATAAACCCCAGAGTGGTATGGGACATGCCATCACCATCGGCAACCCCCTTCGCCTGCACAAACTACACCTCTTTGAAGATGTTGAGGCCTATAGCTGCACAGGTACCCCGGTAGATTGTGTGAAACTGGCAGTAGATAAAGTATTACACCGCAAACCGGATATCTGCTTGAGCGGCATCAACCACGGCGCCAACCACTCCATCAACGTGATCTATTCCGGCACTATGTCCGCAGCCCTGGAAGCATCCATTGAATCAATTCCCAGCATCGGCTTCAGTCTGCTCGACCTAAGCATTGAAGCAGATTTCACTGCAGCCGCTCATTATGCCCGCTCTCTCGTTGAACAGATCTTACACCAACCTTTGAACGAACCCCATCTCTGCCTCAACGTAAACATACCCAAAGGTCCTCTCTCAGAAATAAAAGGCATCAAGGTATGCAGACAGGCCTATGCCAAATACAACGAAGAATTTGATGAACGCAAAGACCCCAATGGCAGAAGATATTATTGGCTGACAGGTGTCTTCGTTAACTTCGACAAAGGGAAAGACACAGACGTATGGGCATTGCAACATAATTTTGTAAGTGTTGTACCTGTGCAATTTGACCTGACCCATATGCCATTAAAAAAGAAACTCGAAAAAATATTGGTATGAACTTCCTGTTGAAAGATAAAATTCCTCTCGGATTGTTATTTGGTTTTGCAACTCCCTTGCTGGGATTTTTAATTTTTTACCTGGCAAAATTCAGCAGTTTTTCAGTACGGGAATTTATCGATGTGCTAATGCTGGAAAGACATCTTCTGTCGGGAGTAATCACAATCTCCCTAGTAGCCAATGTTTTCATCTTTACTTTGTACATCAACATAAAAAACGATAAAACTGCTATCGGTATTTTTATCGCCTCATTGATATATGGTCTTTTTGCTCTCTACCTTAAATGGTTTTGATGCGTTCTAAACTAGGCTCGAATGCCCACCCGATACTACATCATAGCAGGAGAAGCCAGTGGTGACCTGCATGGCAGCAATCTTATCCGAGCCATCAAGGTTCAAGAGCCTGACGCAATCATCCGTTGCTGGGGCGGTGAGCTCATGCAGGCTGCCGGCGGTACGCTGGTTAAACATTACCGCGACCTCGCTTTCATGGGCTTCTGGGAAGTAGTGAAAAACCTTCCAACCATCCTGCAAAACCTGAACTTTTGTAAAAAAGACATCACCGCCTTCCGGCCCGATGTGCTGGTATGCATTGACTATCCGGGATTCAATCTGCGCATAGCGGAATGGGCTCACGAACAAAACTACAAAGTCGCCTACTATATATCACCCCAGGTCTGGGCTTGGAAAGAAAAAAGGGTCATCAAAATGAAAAAGATCATTGATGAAATGATCTGCATCCTTCCCTTCGAAAAAGAATACTTCGCCCAAAAATGGAACTGGCAAGTACACTATGTGGGGCATCCCTTGCTGGAAGTTGTTGAAATAATTCAAGAAGTGAAAGCTGCTGAAAAAATTATATGGTATAAAAACCTCCATGACGCAACACCACCTCAACAACCCATCATTGCCCTACTCCCCGGCAGTCGCCAACAGGAAATCAAAAAAGTACTACCTGCCATGTTGGAAGCAACCCGCAATTTCCCCGAGCATGATTTTGCCATTGCCATGGCACCCGGAATAGACTCGGGATTTTATCAGCACATGTTGGAACCCTACCCACAAGTATTTCAAGTACACAATCAAACGCATGCCCTGCTACTACAATCTGCCGCTGCCATCGTTACCAGTGGTACAGCTACGCTGGAAACAGCTCTAATAGGCATTCCCGAAGTAGTGGTCTATAAGGGAAGTCCTATCAGCTTCTTCATAGCAAAACAACTGATCCATATACCTTTTATAGCACTGGCCAACCTCATCATGAATAAAAAAATAGTAACTGAACTCATACAAGAAGATGTAACTCCTCAAAAGATAGGGATAGAACTTAGAAAAATACTCAGAGACGCTGATGTCATCCGGCAAATAAAATCAGATTACCAAGAATTGAAGGAAAAGCTCGATACCGGGGGAAAAGCCTCAGAAAAAGCCGCAAGCATAGTTATCAACCTGAGCAAACAAACTATCGCATCAGCATTGGCTTAATCACCCATCTGTACAGCATCACTAATAAGCCGAGTAAAAAAATTATCAGGGAAATTCGATTCATGCCATGCATGTATTTCATCCAGCTTCCTTCCGGAACATCAGACTTTTTTTTGAGATAAAGGTATTCGGCTATTTGTCGGAGAATGCCCATAATGGTTAATTTTTTCAAAGATACTAAGCGGTGTGAAAGAATCCTCCCTTGTTTAACCCATCTTTGCAGGAAATCTTTTTCCCTTGCGTACCATTTTCCTCTCCACCTTCCTTTGCCTGTTCTGGCAACTTTCTTCCGCCCAATTCCGCATTGACCGCATCGATATCATCCGTGACTCATTCGGTGTGCCCCATATCTTCGCACCCACCGACCCCGAAGTGGCTTACGGACTTGCCTGGGCGGCAGCAGAAGATGATTTCTTCACCATACAGGAATCACTGATCATCGGCAAGGCACTGTCCGGCATCTATAAAGGCAAGGAGGGAGCTCAAACAGATTATATCATTCACTTGATGGGTATTCCGGAACTGGTCAATGCCCGCTATGACAAAGACCTGAGTCCTTCTTTTCAGCGTTTGCTGGAAGGGTATTGTGCCGGTCTCAATGCTTTTGCAAAAGCGCACCCAAAAGAAATTCTTCTCAAAAGAGCTTTTCCGGTAACACCCCAAGACCTTATCCAGTATTCTGTTTTACAACTATGTGTTCTCTCCGGAGCAGATAAAGCACTGGGTTCCATTTTCAGGGGAACACAACCCCAACTGACCAACCTGCAACCGGGTGGCAGCAATGCCTTCGCCTTCAATAGCCGCAAAACAAATAACGGCCACACCTTTCTGACCATCAACGCACATCAACCACTGGAAGGTCCTGTTGCATTTTATGAGGCACATCTTTGCAGCGAAGAAGGATGGAACATACTAGGTGCGAATTTTCCGGGTGCCCCCTGTATTCTCCATGGTGCCAACGAATTCCTGGGTTGGGCACACACCGTTAATAATCCGGATAAAGTAGATGTGTTCCAACTGGAAACCGATTCGCAACGGCCACTTCAATATAAAGTCGATGACCAGTGGCTTAAGCTGGAAGAAAAAATCGTTTCCCTGAAAGTCAAGCTGGCAGGAATTATTGTGCCAGTAAAAAGAAAAGCTTA
>JBJTTC010000181.1:0-11080 GCA_046079965.1 Sediminibacterium sp.
TTTGAATTCGGCGCGGAAGGTCCACTCAAAAAAGACAAGAAATCATCTTATCTCGTTAACTACCGTTACTCACTGGTAGCAGCCATTCAGTCTCTTGGATTGAGTGTAGGCACAGGAACAGCAACCCCCTATTATCAGGATCTCACCTTCAAAATGCACCTGGTGACCAAAAAGCATGGAACCTTCGACTGGTTTGGTATTGGGGGAGAAAGTCACATCACTTTCCCGGCAGACTCTACCGGAGATAATCTCTACACCACCAATGATGGAAAAGCACGCACCAGTAAAACAAAATCCCTGACAGGTGTTTTGGGCATGAGCCATACCTATTATTTCAATCCAACCACCTACGGTAAACTTACCCTGGCGGTATCTGGTTTTAAAAGTACCTACAAGGAAGAAGTTATCCCGGCTCTCAAGCCGAATCAAACTGTATTCGATGTTGACAATCGTCAGACCAAATTTTCTGCAGGCTATCTTTTCAATAAAAAGTTTTCAGCGAAAAATCAACTAACTGCCGGATTTTTATCTGACTTTAATGCACTTAACCTGAAACAACAAACAGTTCCCAATGGAGATTCTGTTCTTCGTTATTTGACCAATGCAGAAAACAATGCAGCCCTCCATCGGATCTTTGTAAATTGGGGTCATCGTTTTACCAATGAGCTTTCTACCAACTTGGGTCTCTATGGTCAATTGTTCAGTCTCAACAACAGCACCAGCATTGAACCTCGGTGGAGCCTGAAATACCAATTCAAAAGAAACCAGTCGCTTAATCTGGGAATCGGCCTGCATAGTCAAACTCAACCCTTACAGGTGTATTTTTATCGAAACTACTTTTCTGCTACCCCAAATGTATTGACTAACCGTGAACTAGATTTCGTAAAAAGCTGGCACGCTGTTGCAGGATATGACTGGAACATCAACCAACACATGCGCATCAAAACAGAGTTCTATGCTCAATACATTTATAATGCTGCAATAGAAAAAACAGCCAGTTCTTTTAGTATGCTGAATGAAGGAGCCGGATTTAACTATGCCGACAAAACGAATCTCGTCAACAATGGTCAGGGAAGAAACATCGGGTGGGAAATTACAGTAGAACGTTTCCTGAACAAAGGCTTTTATTACCTGTTGACAGGTTCCATCTTCCGCTCTGAATACCAGGGTAGTGATGGCGTGTGGAGAAATACTGCTTTCAACAGCGGTTATGTCGGCAACTTTCTGGGAGGAAAAGAATTCAAACTCTCAGCTACCAACTCTTTTGGCATCGATACCCGCTTTACCGTCGCAGGCGGACAACGATATACTCCCTTTGATCTTGCAGCATCACAAGCCAGTGGATTTGTAGTATTCAGAGACAATGAAGCTTTCAGCAGGCAAAACGATACTTACCTTCGGTGGGACCTGAAATTTTCCTTTACACGCAACGGAAAGAAAACAACCCAAAAATGGTTCATTGATCTTCAAAACCTCACCAACAGAAAAAATATTTACATCAGAAGCTTGAACCCCGCCAATGGAAAAATTAGTGAGATTAATCAGATAGGTTTTTTTCCGAACATTAACTACCAGATTACTTTCTGATTGATGCATTCGGTCTAATAACAAATAGTAGTAACTTCAACCATCAAAGAGAAGCTTCATGGAAAAGCTACAACAACCGCTGGAAAAAGATCGCATCTGCTGGAATGACAAATGGGCCATCATAATAGCTCTTCCCATTCTATCTCTGATTATTCCATTTGTCTTTTTTGGCTTACGATTTACCAGTCCACCTTATATTTCTTTCCCGGCATTCTTTACCACCCTGATAATGACAGCGGCAATATGGCTGGGTAACCGGTTGATCATGATTTGGTCAAGAAACATGTATCCGTTCATGGAACAGCTGAAAAAAAGATTGCTTTTCCAGTCAACCCTGATGCTCATTTATACTTTACTTACTACTCTGACTATAGGTTTCTTTTTAGAGAATTTTAGTGCCCTGAAAACATATGGAATTAGTGAGGAAGAAAGGCAAATTTCCGGTATCAATGCCGCGCTTTTTACTACCATTGCTATTACAGCTATTTATGAAGTAATTTATTTCGTTGAACAATTAAAAGAATCACTTACCAAAAGTGAATTATTGAAAAGAGAAAGTCTTCGGGCCGAACTCAATGCACTTAAAACCCAGGTAAACCCTCACTTCCTTTTCAACAACCTGAATACCCTTTGTGCCATCATACCCGAAGACAGTGATAAAGCCGTACAATTTGTTGAACAGTTATCAAAGGTTTATCGGTACATTTTGGAAGTAAGGGATGACAAAAGCATTCCTCTCACAGAAGAGATTAAGATTTTGAACGCCTATGCTTTTCTACTAAGCACCCGATTTGGAAGTAATTTTAATTTACATATTCAAATTCCGGAATCCATGCTCAGATCTGAAGTGATTCCTTTCTCGTTGCAGTTGCTGGTAGAAAATGCCCTCAAGCACAACATTGTTTCCAAAGAATGTCCCCTCCATATAGATATTCTCGCTGAAAATAACGAATTGATCGTACGGAACAATCTTCAGAAAAAACAATTGATTGAAAAATCTACCGGTATCGGACTTAAAAACATTCGAAACAGATATAGTCTGTTAACAGACAGATTGATTACGGTCACCGAAACCCCTCAATTCTTTACCGTTGCCTTACCTCTGATCTAGTTATGCCGCGTATTTTAATCATAGAAGATGAATTGCCTGCTGCAACCCGGCTTAAAAAAATGCTGGCAAAGCTACGTCCTGAATGGCTAATCGGCACCCCGGTTGATAGCATTCGGGAGGCTGTTAATTATCTGCAATACAATCATTCGGATGAACTGATTTTTATGGATATTCATCTGGCTGATGGACTTAGTTTCGAGATCTTCAAACAGATACGGGTAACTGCTCCTGTGATTTTCACTACTGCCTATGATCAATATGCCATCCAGGCCTTCAAAGTAAACAGTGTTGACTATTTATTAAAACCCATTGACGAAAATGAATTAAAAAATGCACTGGATAAATTTGACCAAACAAATAATGGCCATTCAAATAACCTCCAGGAACAGATATTACAGTTATTGAACCAAATGAGTGCTCCGGTTCGCAAAGAAAGAATCATGATCAAAAGGGGACAGCAACTCAGTTATTTAAAGACGGAACAAATTGCTTATTTTTTTGCAGAAGGAAAATTCTCTTATGCAGTCGATCAGCAACACAATAAATACATACTCGACGACAACCTGGGTCTTCTGGAAACTGAGCTAGACGCTCAGTGTTTTTTCCGCATCAACAGAAGTCTAATCGTGCATATAGACTCTATCATCAAGGTACATACCTGGGCCGGGAACCGGCTGCAACTGGAGTTAAAATGGCAGGCGCTGACTGATACCATTGTAAGCAGAGAAAAAGTAGGGGCATTCAAAGAATGGCTGGGCGGCACTAAAAATTAATCATACTACCTTTTAAAAAATTCCTATGCTACACACCATACTTGGAGCAGGCGGACCGGTTGGCAAATCTCTTGCAACTGCCCTTTCCAACCTGAACAAACCGGTACGTTTGGTTAGCCGGCAACCCCTAGTTACCGGAAACGGACAATCATGGTTCAAAGCAGATTTATCAAGTGAGCAAGATGTAATAGATGCGGTGGAGGGAACGGAAGTAGCTTACCTGACCATTGGATTTCCTTATTCTACCAAGATCTGGCGGGAAAACTGGCCACTTGTGATGAAAAATGTAACTACCGCCTGTCTGCGCCATGGTGTTCGCCTTGTCTTTTTCGATAACATCTATGCAGTAAGTCCCAATCACCTGAATCCCATCACGGAGTCTTCCCCCCTACAACCTTGCAGCAAAAAAGGTGAGATACGTGCTGAGGTTATCCGAATAATGATGGAAGCAGTTGAAAAAAAGGGCATGATGGGACTCATCGCACGATCTGCGGATTTTCTAACGCTGGAAGAAAACAAAGGTATGATCAAGCCCCTGCTGTATGACAGGATGAAAAAAAATCAAAGAGCCCAATGGATATGCAATGCTCGGGTCATTCACAACTTCAGTTACTTACCCGACCTGGGAAAAGGCACAGCCTTATTAGGAACTTCACCTGCTGTGATGCAGCAGGTATGGAATTTGCCGACAGATCCTACACCAATGACCGGTGCCGATTGGATTCGGCTAATGGCAGAGGAGATGCATGCCAGTGAAAAATATACCACCATATCAGCAGGTATGATTAAGTTGTTAGGGCTATTTGTTCCTTATATGCGAGAACTGGTTGAGATGCTGTATCAATATGACAGGGACTATTTTTTTGATAGCAGCAAATTCAATAGTCATTTTAATTTCATCCCTACTTCTCCCGGAGATGCTATCAGAGAAATGTTAAATGAAAAGCAGTAGATTAACAGTCAAAAAATCTTCACAGATATCTTCCTATCGTTTGAAATTACAGGCAAGCAAAGCAAAAAATAAAGACACTCTTTCCAAACACTGTGGGCGGAACTATCTGTTGTCAGAATTCAACCGAATGAAGTAGTTTTGAACTATGATAACTATTACAACTGCTGCCAATGAAAAAGACCTGCAGGGAATTCTTGATCTGCAAAGGCGCAACTTGAAAAAAAATATTAGTCCCGAAGAAGCAACATCACAGGGTTTTCTGATAGCAGAGTATTCTCCTACATACCTTCAACAACTACATGAAACCTATCCCCCTGTCATCGCCCGTCAGAATGATACAGTGGTAGGATATGCTATCATAGCAACTGATGAAAACAGAAAGGGAAACCCATTGGTAGAAGACCTTTTCAACCAGATTGACCAACTAAGCCACGATGGCATCACATTAAAAGTCGTACCCTATGCAGTAGTGGGTCAACTCTGCGTTGATAAATCGGTGCGGGGACAAGGACTGGTACAAAAGCTGTATGGACATTTTCGTGCGCTGCTCGAAAACGACTATCAATTTGGTATCACAGACGTTGCCTGTGCCAATACCCGGTCACTGAAGGCACACCTGAACACAGGGTTTCAGGTAATACATACGATTGGCTATGGCGGACTCGAATGGGATGTGGTGTTGTGGGATTGGAGACGATAGAAAATTATGGGTTCCATTCTACCGTCACTATTACTTCATTTCTTCTTCCTATAAAACGATAAGGCGCATCATAGCCCAGGTAGCGAAAATTTCCGTAATGACGAATGCCTTGCTGCTGCAATATGGAAGTCAACTGATCAGTATATGTTCGTATGTCTTTATCAGAAGCATAGCCACCAAACCTTATGGCTGCCACATACTCTGCAGCCGTTTTCTCCAGTTGTATGTTAGACTGATTAGGCACAGGCAATTGATTCAGGGGAATATCCGGCGACATCACAAAACTCATCGATGAACCTTGATCACTGAGTCGCATGTGCACCGGTGCCGTCATGGCCATTTTTTTCTTCTCCCGGTTACCACCGAAAATATAGTTCGCCAACTGCCGAAATCCCACATTGCCCACTTCCCGAAAACTTCGGGCAGAAGAAATAACTGTTGCAAGAACAGCAGGAGGATAAAAACGTATTTCCGCTCCGGGAAGTTTTTTTATCACCTGATAGGGTTGTACATAAATTCCTGCCATCTTCTTCTATTTTAAAATCAGGGTGCCAACCTTTCGATGATCCAATGGCCGTTTGCCTGCAGGCTATATTGAATGCGGTCATGCAGTCGGTTGCTGCGTCCCTGCCAGAATTCAATCTTCACTGGCAGAACACGGTAACCACCCCAGTGAAGGGGGCGGGGAATTTCTTTTCCTTCAAAAGATGCCTGCAAGGCAGCCACTTTTTCCTCAATCACCTCCCGGCTAGTGATAACGGTACTCTGAGGAGAAGCCCATGCACCAATGCGGCTGCCCTCGGGTCGGGATTGAAAATACTGATCACTTTCCAACTCAGTCACCTTTTCCACCCGACCGCTGATGCGCACCTGGCGTTCTAGTTCCTTCCAAAAAAATACAAGTGAAGCCAAGGGGTTTACTTGCAGATCTCCTGCCTTTTGGCTTTCGTAATTCGAGAAAAAAACAAACCCTCGCTCATCAAATCCTTTTAGTAACACAATTCGGGCAGAAGGTATTCCCTGCTCATTGGCGGTAGCAAGCGTCATGGCATTCACTTCTACTATCTCACTCTGAAGCGCTTCCTGCCACCAGACACCAAACTGCTGTATAGGATCAACAGCAACTCCCGCTTCATCCAGTGTTTGTAAACGATAATCTTTGCGAATGTCGGCAATCTGCATACCCAATGTTTAGAAAATAAAGATACGAAGAACCTATTTGTAGCAGATGAGCTTACCCGTTCAACTCTACCGGCTCAGCATCGTGCTTGCCGGAAATGAAGGTGTAAATCGCCGGAATAACGAACAAGGTCAGTACCAGTGAAAAAAGCAATCCACCAACCACTACTATTCCCAGTGGAACCCGGCTGGTAGCTGCCGCTCCCAAACTCAAAGCAATGGGAAGTGCTCCCAGAGAAGTGGCCAGACTGGTCATCAGAATAGGACGCAAACGTTGTGTGGCTGCTTCCACTACTGCCGACATCTTGGGCAGTCCCTTTAATCTTTTTTGATTAGCAAATTCCACAATCAGAATACCATTTTTGGTAACCAGGCCTATCAACATGATCATACCTATCTGGGAAAATATGTTTAGGGTTTGATCGAGCAAGTAAAGACTCAACAAAGCACCCGCCAGCGCCAATGGAACCGTGAGCATGATGGTAATCGGATCGCGGAAACTTTCAAATTGCGCAGACAACACCAGATAAATCAATAGTAGGGCTAAAATGAAAGCAAAAGCTATGTTAGAAGAGCTTTCCGAATAATCGCGGGAAGGACCACTAAGCGACACCTGGTATGTCTCATCGAGTAACCTGTCGGCAATTTTTTGCATCGCCTTGATGCCATCGCCAATTGTCTTCCCCTCCGCCAGCGATGCAGAGATAGTGGCAGACTTATATCGGTTGTAGTGATACAGAGTGGGTGGATTGCTGCTTTCTTCCAACTTTACCACCGCATCCAGGGGAATATTAACTCCCTTGTTGTTGCGTACATAGAGGTTGGTAATGTCTGCAGTTGTATTTCGTTTGTCGCGCTCAACCTGGGCAATGACATAATATTGGTATCCATTCATGATGAAATAAGCAAGCCGACCCCCACTAAATGCCGCCTGAATGGTACTGATAACATCGGTTGTACTCAAACCAAGGTCTTTAATTTTCATTCGATCAACAGTAAGCTGTACTTCAGGTCGATTGAATTTTAAATTGGCATCGGAATTAGAAAAAGTTTTGTCTTTTCTAACTTCATCAAGAAATAAAGGAATGATTTTGCGCAGCTTACTTAGGTCCTGGTTCTGTAAAATAAATTGTACAGGCAATGAGCCCCTGGAACCAAAACCAACTGAAATGGTTTGTTCCTGCGTAGCGAATATTCTTGCGTCATTGAAACGACTCATCTTTTTTTGCAATTCGTTGGCAATTTCCGATTGTGTTCGCTTGCGTTGTGATGGATCTACCAAACTGATTCTGGGCTGAGCACTGTTGACATTGGATCCTCCGAATCCCCAGCTGGCGCTGGTTCGTGTAATGACAAAGTCCCGCTCCGGAACTGAATCATACAGAAACTGCTGTATCTCGTCTGATAATTTCTGCATGGTATAATACCCGGTCCCCTCTGCCGCCGTAACGCTAAAACGAACGCTGCTACGGTCTTCCATGGGTGCCAGTTCGCTGGGTAACTGCCGGTAAATGAACCAAATGATACCAAAACATGCCAATACTACCAGCCATGCCATCCATCGGATTTTCATGAAAGATTGCAATAGCCGATGGTAGCCCGTTTCCATACCGACGAAAAAAGGTTCCGTCTTTTTATAAAACCATCCTTCGTGAATATTCTTTGCACTTAGTACAACATTCAAAACCGGTGTAATGGTTAAGGATACAAAAGCAGATATCAATACGGCGGCTGCCAGTGTTACGCCAAACTCCCTGAAAAGTCTTCCAACAAATCCTTCAAGAAAAATTACCGGCATGAATACAACAGCCAGCGTAAGGGAGGTAGATATAACTGCAAAAAAGATTTCCTTGCTTCCTTCCAAGGCCGCTTTGCGAATCGGCAATCCTTCTTCCAGCTTCCGGAAAATATTCTCAGTAACAACAATTCCATCATCTACCACCAATCCGGTAGCCAGCACAATCCCCAACAGCGTCAGAATGTTCACTGAAAACCCAAACAGGTACATGATGAAGAAAGTCGCGATGAGTGATATAGGAATATCAATCAAAGGCCTGATTGCAATGAGCCAGTTGCGAAAGAAGAAGAAAATTACCAGTACCACCAAGGCAAAAGAAATGATGAGGGTTTCCTTTACTTCACTGAGAGAACGCCGGATGATCTCAGTACTGTCGATTAAAACCCTTAATTCGATGTCCGATTTATTCGCCTTCTTGATGGCCTCCAGCCGCTTGAAAAAGTCATCGGCAATTTTTACGTTATTGGCTCCCGGCTGGGGAACGATGGCGAGTCCGACACCATTCAACCCATTCAATTTCCAGGATTGTTCCAATTGCTCAGGTGCAATTTCAATGTTGGCGACGTCCGATAGCCGAACAATACCCAGGGAATCCTCCCGAATAATGAGGTCACGAAATTCCTGTTCGGTTGTCAGGCGGCCCATCGCGCGAATGGTGAGCTCTGTTCGGTTGCCATATATCTTACCGGGCGGTAACTCAATGTTTTCTGAATTCAATGCAGACCTGATATCATTAAAAGCAACATTGAAAGCATTCATCCGTTCGGGCTGCAACCAAAGTCGCATGGAATACCGCTTTTGTCCGAAAATGTTTACCGCACTAACATCATTGATGGTCTGAAATTGTTGCAACAAAACAGTTTCAGCATAATCACTTAATTCAAGTAAACTTTTAGATTGGCTTTGAACCGCCAAAACAATAATAAAATCACTGTTGGCATCCGATTTGAAAACTACAGGGGGAGCATCAATGTCTTGCGGCAGACTTCGCTGTGCTTGCCCTACCTTATCCCGAACATCACTGGCAGCTGCTTCCAAATCAACTCCCAAATTAAATTCGAGGGTGACAGAACTACTCCCCAAAGAGCTGGAAGACGTGATGGATTTTACACCCGGAATTCCATTCAGTTGTTTTTCCAGTGGCTCAGTAATCTGGCTTTCGATGATATCGGCATTCGCGCCGGTATAGCTGGTACTCACTGAAATCACCGGTGGATCAATAGCAGGATAATCACGCACCGCTAAAAATGAATACCCTACCAACCCGAACAATACAAGGGTGAGGTTCATTACCGTTGCCAGCACAGGTCTTTTCAGTGATAACTCAGAAATGTTCATACGCGCAAAAAAAGATACCGGTCAAGTAACCCTGCTTATTCGGAAAATTATTGTTTCAGTTGTACTACTGTTTTTACTCCACGTATTTTAACGGGTGATTTGGGCCGACAAAACAATACACCTGTTACCACAACACTATCGCCCTTTTTAATCCCACTGAGAACTTCCACCATATCTTCTGTGCGGATGCCGGTTGTAACATTGGTAAACATTGCATTTCCCTCTTTCACCAATATTACCTGTTTGTTTTTATCATCTGGGATGATGCTGTTGGTTGGCACAAGAATACTGGGCTGGTCTTGCCTCCTGGTGAGATACACCTTTACAAATGATCCCGGCTGTGGCCTCGCTCCCTGCAAAACTGCTCTCACCTTTAGATTCCTGCTAACAGAATTTATTTGTGGTTCAGTAGCAATGATGATGGCAGTACGACGATCGGAGCGAGACAAATCGGTCTGCACCTCTACTGCAACACCTTTTTTAATTTGGCCTGCATATTTTTCAGGAACAGTAAAATCTACTTTCATTTTATCTACCTGCTGCAAAGTGGCAATAACGGTTGAAGGAGTTACATAAGCACCCGGACTCACCTGACGAAGACCCAGCAACCCGGTATAAGGTGCTCGTACCACCGTCTTATCTATCAGCGACTGTGTGAAAGCCAGATCAGCTTTCAGACTATTCACCTGATTGAGGGCAGCATCATAATCTGCCTGGTTGATTCCTCCTACTGCTATGAGTTTTGCAATCCGTGCTTCCGTCTTCTGTGCCAGATCCAGTAGCACCCGTGTTTTATTCATCTGTGCCTGTAAATCAGCGTCATTGATGCGGGCAATCACAGTTCCCTGGTTCACCACAGTTCCCTCCGGTACCTGCAAATAAGTAAGGCGACCCTGAACCTCCGGTCTCAATTCAACCCACTCCTGTGCCACTACAGTACCATTGGCTTCGACTGTATTGCTCAACACTTCCGGAACCGCTATCAATACATCCACCAATGCCGGGGAACCCGCGGGTTTCGCAGACCCCTTGTCCTTCTCCTCCTTCTTTCCCTTACAGGCTACCAACGAAGCGAACAACAGAGTATATATGTAAAACTTTTTCAATCCTCCCAGTTTTTGAGTCGCTAAAGATAGAAATTATTTATCAAGGAGTTAGATAAGTCCGGACAAACGGATCTAGCTATAATTAATTCGGTCAATAGCGCCCTGAATTGTAATTTTAAGCTTCCCGCATCAATTCTACCATCTCTTCCTACACCAAACTTCACTTAACTATGTTGGCCCTCTCTTCTCAGTATCCGAATAAAAGAGCATTTATCACCGGAGCCGCATCCGGACTGGGTAAGGCATTCTGTCTCCACCTCGCTGCCGACGGGTGGACCCTCGGCATGTCAGATAACAATGTAGGGGCACTGGAAACAGCAGCCGCTGAAATCAATGCCGCAGGCGGGAAGACAATACTGCTACCCCTGGATGTATCCGACAAAGAACAATACAAAAAAGTTGCCGGGGAATTTTTGCAGCAAGCCGGAGGTATCGACCTGCTCTTCAACAATGCAGGTGTTGGCGATGGAAGTGTACTGGAAGACTACGCTTTGGAAAACTACGAATGGATGACAGGCATCAACCAGATGGGTGTT
>JBJTTC010000182.1:0-39206 GCA_046079965.1 Sediminibacterium sp.
CCAGCATGCCTCTTTTCCAAAGATCCCACCGAGGAATAAAACGACTTTTATCCCATGTCATCCAACCCTGGTATTGAGCATTGTGAATAGTAAAGATGGTTTTGATAGTGGCCAGGGATTGAAAGTCATACGCATAACGCATGATGAATGGTGTGAGTCCGGTATGATAATCGTGGCAATGAACCACATCCGGCCGATGTTCCCATGATTTCATCCAGGTCAATGCTGCTATTTGAAAAGCCGTGAAGCGTTCTGTATCATCATCATAACCATAAATTTTTTGCCGGTCGAGCAACCCGTTGATATCAATCAGAAAGAGGTCAAATCCCAGCGTATTGTTTTTTTCCTTGATAACAGTAAATTCAAAATACCAACTGGCAAGATTGGCATGCCCTTTATAATCGACTACCCATTGGTGGTTATAAAGAAATGGGGTTCGGTACATGGGCATCACTACTTTGGCAATATGCCCCGCTTTGTTTTGGTACTTGGGCAATGCCCCTACCACATCACCCAACCCTCCTGCTTTTGCAACCGGATAACATTCAGCACTTAAGTGTACAATTTCCATGGAAATGATTTCCGGTGGAAGTTACCAACAAATTAGATTCATTCAAATTCTAATAGGAAAAATGCAAAATCATGAAAATTATATTACTTTAGTTCTTATTCACTAAACGCTTGCCATGCAAACCAACCGTCAACCGACCAATACCGGCGCCCTAGCCAATTTGGTCATTGTTTTTTTCTTTTGGGGCTTCATTGCTGCCTCCAATAGTATCTTCATCCCCTTTTGTAAAACACATTTTAATCTTAGTCAATTTGCTTCGCAATTGATCGGCTCAGCATTTTATGGTGCCTATTTCTTTGGATCACTGATTCTATTCCTGCTTTCCAATTTAATAGGGTATGATATTCTTAACCGGATTGGTTATAAAAAGGGAATAATCTATGGGTTGTTGATTTCAGTCGTAGGGGCATTGTTGATTATCCCTTCCGCGAATGCGAATTCTTTCCCCGCCATCCTGGCATCTTTTTTTGTGGTCGCGCTTGGTTTTTCCCTGCAGCAAACCGCAGCTCAACCCTTTGCGATATTGCTGGGTGATCCTGCTACCGGCTCTCACCGCTTGAATCTGGGGGGAAGTGTCAATTCTTTGGGTACAACGCTTGGACCATTGATTGTAAGTTATTTCCTCTTTGGAACCCCCAGCAACAGCAATGCTGAAGTGACGGTTACCAATATCAATACTCTTTATTTAATCGTTGCCGGCGTATTCGCTGCTGTAGCTATTTTCTTTGCTTTCTCCAAACTTCCTGATGGAAAAAATGATGAAGCATTTGAAAAAGCCGGAAAAGCAGCTTCTTCTCTAATGCTGATGACAGCGTTGCTGGTTGGAATTGTGGTAGTAGGACAACTAAGCAATGTTCCTAAACTTTGGCTGCTGTTGTTAACTATCGCTTCTGTAATGGGAATTTTATTTTATTCCAATAACCAGGCCATCCGCCAACCTGATGGATGGGGTGCCATGAAATATCCGCAATTGATTTTTGGTATGTTGGGCATCTTCCTCTATGTAGGTGTTGAGGTAACTATCGATAATAATTTTGGCGCACTGTTGAAACAACCCAGATACCTGACTGATGCAGGTTTGGATGAAAGTAAAATTTCCAAATACATCTCACTCTATTGGGGAAGTCTGATGATTGGCAGATGGACAGGTGCCGTGAGTGTGTTTAATCTGAGTGGTATGACTAAAAGAATCGCTATGGCATTGATACCTTTTGTGGCTTTTGCCGTGGTACTCATTGTTAGTATGGTTTACGGAAACGATGTTAGTGATTTATATGCTTATGCATTCATGATTGCCATCGCTGTGGCAGTATTTTTCTATGGCCAGGAAAAGCCGGTAAAAACACTGCTGGCTGTTTCATTATTGGCAATGACACTTATGCTGGTGGGTGTATTCACTAAAGGAATTATTTCTGTTTATGCATTCATGGCAGGAGGACTCTGCTGTTCTGTAATGTGGCCTTGCATTTTTTCTTTGGGCGTTGGTGGGTTGGGAAAATACACCAGCCAGGGATCTGCCTTCCTGATCATGATGATCTTGGGTGGAGCTGTTGTACCCCCCCTGCAAGGTGCCATCGGAGACATTTCTGCCATTGGTTTACACCAATCTTATCTGCTGGCTGCCCTGTGCTTCGCAGCACTGGCCATGCTGGCACTAAGATTGAAGCATGTTTTAACGAAACAAGGACTTGATTTTGATGAACAAGTAGCAAGCGGACATTGATTTTTTAAACCGCCTATTTTTAAACCGGGTTATTCTAATCAACAATTAATTTTACTCAATGGAACAATTAGCCATTGGAATTGATATAGGAGGAACAGGCACTAAATTCGGTATCGTTGACCGACTCGGTAATTTGTTGTTCTCCAGTGAAATGTCCACCAAAAAACATGCAGAGATTGAATCATTCATTGAGGAGCTACAAGCCAAAATGCTGCCAATGATTGAACAGGCAGGTGGCATTGGGCGTTTCATTGGAATTGGAGTAGGCGCCCCCAATGGAAATTACTACAGTGGAACCATCGAATATGCTCCGAACCTACCCTGGAAAGGCATCATTCCACTGGCAAAAATGATGCGGGATGTTTTTCACCTTCCGGTGGTTCTTACCAATGATGCCAATGCCGCGGCCATTGGGGAAATGATGTATGGTGCCGCCAAAGACATGAAAGATTTTATCATGATTACTTTGGGTACAGGAGTTGGCAGTGGTATTGTAGCCAATGGTCAACTAATTTATGGACATGATGGATTTGCAGGTGAACTCGGACATACCATCATTCTTCCTGGCGGGCGGTTGCATGCCGGTACAGGAAAACATGGTTCTTTGGAGAGTTATGCATCAGCAACCGGCGTGGTTCTTACTGCACAGGAGTTGCTGGCAAGAGATGATCAACCCAGTTTATTGAGAGACATACCTGCAGAGGAGTTGGATTCCAAAAAAGTTTATGAAGCTGCCATCAAAGGTGATGCCCTCGCTAAAGAAATCTTTGATTTTACCGGAAAGATTTTAGGTATGGCCCTCGCCAACTTTGTCATGTTTTCCAGTCCGGAAGCAATCATCTTATTTGGTGGACTCACCAAATCGGGGGACTTACTGCTGAAGCCCGTGAGAGAACACATGGAGAACAACCTGATTCAAATTTTTCAAAACAAAGTAAAAATTCTGGTGAGTCATTTGAAGGAATCAGATGCAGCTATTTTGGGTGCATCCGCTTTGGTTTGGGAAATGAAAAATTAAATACCGCTCTTTTTAGTATTACCGGGGAATATTCCGCTCTACAACGAAAACTGCAGGTACCGGTCGCTGACCTTCTTTGTCGCTGGGTTGAATTGTATTTTTTCCATTAACCAGTAAGCAACTACTTCCGCCCCCATCTAGATTGAGTGCCTCCACACATCCCAATTCTAATAGCATTGCGGCCAAATGATTGAGGCTGGCACCTTCTGCAATTCCGGGGTGGCGACCTTCGACCACCAGCAGTATCAACTTGCCATCTGAAGTGTAACCCATGGCCGTCCGTGGATGTTTGTCATTGATGGCCGCTCCCGCAAATTTTCTTTCCTCATTGTTGGTAATTTGAAGGGCTCCATTTTGAATAAGTACCGGACCACCACCTACAGCGGTTTTCATTCTCCAGTTTCGGAATATTGCCTTTTGCAGAAATACATTTGCGGCAGGTTGAGCCATTGAATCTTTCCAACTTTTGATGGGCTGTTGGGTTGCTTTAGGGATGCGCATGGACGAATCTACATACAGCCATGCCACATCTGCTTTCCTCCTTGCATTGATTCCTATGGCACTTCCCAAAAAGTGGTTATACATGCCGCTGTCTTTTCCTTTGGCAGGAGTTTGCTGGGTCTGATAAGAAAGCAATTTACCTTCATTCATTACAACATTCAGGTTGCTGTTATTTACGAACTCAAAAAAAGTACAATTCATCACCAGCAAAGGTTCTCTGTTCTTTTCAAAATATTCCTGTGGTGTATATCGCTTGCCATTTCCAACCAGGGCGGAAAAACGAATTGATTTGTCATTCAGATCAACTGAAACATACCACGCTTTATTGGGTTTGCCCTCAATTGGTGTTTCAGAATAATACACGTGAAGTGCGGGGGGTAAATCACCAAAGGGATTATCCCTATTGGTCCATTTCCATTGAGCTGAAACAGGTTGCAAACTGTTGAACAGACAAACCAGCAAAAGGAGGGTTCTCATGAATTGTAAGCTCAGGAGGCTATTGAGTTGGTGACAAATTTTTCTTTCTGCCATTGCCGGCGTCCCCAACCCGGAATGACATGCTTTTCGCTGTGATAGGATGAGCGAACCAGTGGTCCGCTTTCAACATAATCGAGCCCCAATTCATATCCAATTTCTCTGTATTCAGCAAATTCATCGGGATGTACAAACCGATGCACCGGAAGATGTTTACTGGTAGGTTGTAAGTACTGTCCGAGTGTAAGTACATCACATCCAACTTCGACCAGGTGTTTCATGCTTTGAATAACTTCTTCTCTGGTTTCACCTAATCCCAGCATGATGCCGGTTTTGGTTCTCATGCCACCCTGTTTCAGTTGACGCAAAACATCCAAACTCCTGAGGTATTTTGCTTGAACACGGACCTGACGGGTAAGCCGTTCAACGGTCTCGAGGTTATGGCTAACAACTTCCGGAGCAGCAGCAATGATTCTTTTGATTTGCTCAGTATTGCCTTTGAAGTCGGGAATCAGTGTTTCAAGGGTTGTTTCGGGGTTAAGTCCTTTTACTGCTTCAATGGTATTGTACCAAATGACCGAACCGCCATCGGGCAATTCATCTCTGTCAACACTGGTAATAACAGCATGTTTCACTTTCATGAGCTGGATGGCTTCAGCTACCCGACGTGGTTCCTCCCAATCGACAGGTGCCGGACGACCGGTAGCAACTGAACAAAATCCACAACTGCGGGTACAAGTGTTTCCAAGAATCATGAAGGTAGCGGTTCCTGCGCCCCAACATTCCCCCATATTCGGACAATTGCCACTTTCGCAAATGGTATGCAGTCGATGGGTATCAACAAGGTTTCTTACATGCTTATAATTTTCCCCAACGGGTAGTTTTACGCGCAGCCATCCTGGTTTTTTACCGGATCGAGGGGTTTCCTTTTCTGGGCTTGTGGGGCTAGATGTTGTTTCCATAAGGGAAGAATCCGGAAAAACTTATACCGGCAGGTTGCAAAAATACTTACTTTCTCTTTCCAAAGCAGATAGCGGCGTAGGCATTGAAAAAGAATTTCCGCTCCGGTACGTCCAAAAGCATGGGCATATTTTGGGTATAATAGCTGGCATGGAGTCCAATCTCTACCGCAGAGACCATTTCATTGAAGCGGCCATAATCAAATCGAAGGGCTGTCCGGGCTTGAAACCCGGGGACAAATTTAATTTCATTCCAACCCCTGGTTAGTCCGCCCCTGCCCAAAATGGAAGTTGGATTCAGGAAGGCTGCTTTGTTTGTCCCGGTATATTTGATTACTTCTCGGGTTGCAGTAGAGGAATTGAGTACTTCCAAATAATATGGTCGGAGTAACCCGGCAGAAAAACCTGCCCCATAAATCAATGAAACGGCAACACCGTTTTTGTTTCCTTTGCCACCAATGAGTTTTTGACTTCCCAGTCCTGCATTCAGGGCGTAAAAATTATTGATTTTCCCGTAAGTATAATTGGAAACTATAAGCAGACCGCCGGTGGAACTAATGCTTGGAATTATTTCTGCTTTGGGGTGGTGTCGCTCTCCAAAAGACAACCACCAGAGATTGGTTTTGGTGATGGTTTTGTATTTCCCCTTTTCAAAAAAAATATTCCACCCATCCGTATTAAAACTCAGTCCGAAAGTATTCTGCTTTTGAAAAATAAGGGCACCTTCCTCCTCTTGTCTGATCAACTGGTTGATTTTATCTCTTTTCTCTTGTCTTTTTTTGGCCTTTTCAGCAGCCATATCCAACTTGGTTCTGTTTTGAGCAGAAAGAAACAGCGGAAACAAAAACAGCAAAATTATCAGGGGCTGTCTCACGAAGAAAAGTTTAGTTTCGTGTAAATTTATAATAAAATAGCTGCATGACTTCACAAATTATTTATAAAAGTGACTTACGTACGGAGGCGGTTCACCTACAGAGTGGAACCGGGATAGAAACCGATGCCCCGACAGATAACCAGGGCAAGGGAGAGAGGTTTTCCCCCACCGATTTGGTGGCAGTTGCATTGGGAACCTGTATGGTAACTACAATGGCCATCAAAGCCAAAACGATGGGACTGGTTCTGGATGGAACCACAGTAGATGTAACCAAAATCATGGTTTCCGATCCCCGCCGCATTGGTAAACTAATAGCCCATGTTCATTTTGCCCCTGGTATAACTGAGGACCCCAGAAACCGAGAAATATTGGAAAAGACAGCCCGAACCTGTCCGGTAGAACGCTCCCTGCATCCGGCAATTGAACTTGATTTACAATTTAACTGGGCATAGCCGTTTCAGGCAACATGATTCGCTGACCCACAGCACATTCAAGACATTTTTTGTTTTTGCAAAAAGAATGGGTTAATTCAGTGAGGGACTGCGAGTCGGAGGCAGTTGAATTTTTTACATCCGTTTCATTCCAAAGTGCGGTAATACGGTTTTGCTCAGGAGGAATTTCCTCAAACAATGCCAATACTTTTTTTATGAGGGACTCTTCTCCCCTACCGATTGCATAAGCATACATTACCGGTAACAGAACGTTGATTGCCAGTGAATCTATTTGTTGTTGACCCAATGACTTTTTACCTGCCTTAGAAATGTCGTTAATCCGGTAGTGGGTTTCCCAATAATCTCCTGAGGTAGCAAAGCATTGTTCCCGCCACTGACGGAGTGAGAAGGAGGAAAGCAGTTCATGGAAGAAATGGGGATGATTGAACAACAAAGCCGAAAGTTGAGCCAAACGAATCGTAGGAAATGAGGCGGGCCGCATACGCAAAAAAGCCGGCTTTCGGTGAAGGGGTGTTAGTTGGTATTTGTAACTAAGGTATTGATATTCTTTGTTTAGTTTTCTTAAATAGGTATCTGTGGCCGATACGGGTAAAAGATTCGATTGTCCCAACAAAAGAGCTTCCCACTCAATTCTTGTCAACTGTTTTTTTATCAGTGAAGGAAGAGGAATACTTTGTGCAAGTGAAAGAAAAAAATCGCCATTGACCTTTCCTCCCGTCTGTTCAAAAAACAACCACCAAAAAATAGTATTCCAGTCGTCCCCGTTGCCGGAAAGCCATGCAAAAATTTTTGTTGACTTCCGCTTTAATCTTCTCAAGAGAAGTTGTTCTTTCCAGCGTTTCCACTCCGCAGATTGAAGCAGTGGAAGAAATGAGTGGCAAATGATGGGTTGGGTTTGTTGCATCATGTGACGAAAACGAGTGATAAGGTGGGCAGGAATTCTATCCATGAGTACCACTGACGGCAGTTTCGCCCCATGCTGATCTAATACCCGCTGGTCATCTTCCAGAACAACATGAAGAATCACATTGCAATAATGAGGATCGTTGGTATGACCATGCCGATACCAATCGGATGATTTGAGATGCAACTCTACCTGCCCGCACCAAATTGTATTACCCACCCTGATCAGTGCTTCGGTAAAATCTGGGCCCTGGTGTCTGTTCAATTCACCGGGCTGTAGAACCTCTAAGGGATCACCATCAGTAGTTGCCAGGTTACTGCAGTTGTATAATTGATGTTGCCAAATGTATTGTAATAAAGCCTCTTCCATATGCTCAGGATTGGAACTGGAAAATTAGCTGGTTGAAGCAAAGAAAAAATACCTGATTTTTCAATGCGGGAAAATCCTATGCAATGCCTGCACTACCCGACTAACGGGCAGACCCATAACATTATAGAAATCTCCTTTTATTGATTGAATCCCGATTACCCCTATCCATTCCTGGATGGCGTAGGATCCTGCTTTGTCAAATGGTTGGTATCGGCCGACATAATGTTTGATCTGATCTGTTGATAGTTGATGAAAAGTAACTTCCGTTACCTCAGAAAAAGAGGTTTCTCCATGTGGATGCAATATCACAACACCGGTAATTACCCGGTGAGTTTTACCAGAAAGTCTGGAAAGAATGGATTCCGCCTCAGCTGCATCTCGGGGTTTCCCAATGATCTGATTGTCCAAAACAACGATCGTGTCAGCGGCCAACAGGGTCAATTGCCGGGGATTGCATGCTTCATTAACCTGACGTGCTTTTTCCCGGGCAATAAAAACAGGTACCTCTTCTACCATCAGGCCGGGAGGAAAAGTTTCTTCAGTAGGAATTACCTCTACTGTAAAATCAATTTCAGCCCATTCCAGCAACTGTTTGCGCCGGGGAGATTGAGAGGCTAAAATGATTGGGGGAAGATAGTTAACCATTTTAGAAATAATAATCAAAGAATAACATGGAAAGTATGCCTGTGAAAATGATCCACTTGACCTTCTTACTAAGGTCATGAAAATCTTGTTGCGACCTCGCCGATGACAATTGATACAACACCAGCAGCAATGGCAAAACAATGAAGAGAATACAATAAAAAGTACTTAACCACCATCCATAGGCAATGACAGAAATTTGTAAAAACAAAAGGGTGCCGGTCAATACTATCAGCCAGACATATAAAAATACTTTGGACGCCTGAAGTCCCCAAACAATGGGCATGGTTCTACAACCATATTGCTGATCGCCAACACGATCTTCTAAATCCTTCACTACTTCTCTTACCAATGAGATAACAAAAGCGAACCCGGCATAGAGCATTGTTAGACGGAAAAAACGAATGTCACCGGAATCTGCTGTCCTAACAGCATGGTAGGATACCGGAGTTTTAGAAAAAAATATGATTAAAATAACCCAACTCGTCAAAGCAGAAGTAACAACATTGCCAATTAGCAGTTCACGTTTGAAATTGGTCGAATAGAGCCATAGAAGAACGATACATAGCAGGTTAGCCAAAACAAGGTACCAGAAGCGAAAGGGAGACAGGGCCAACACCGTAAAAAAGAAACCCAATAAACTCAGTAGCATATGCCAGAAAATGGCCCATCGTCGGCTAACACCGTGGTTAACTACTACTTTTTCGGGTTTATTAACCTGGTCGATGTTCAAATCAAAATAGTCATTGATGATATAACCCGCAGCGGCTATCAAAACAGAGGCAATAACCAGAAAGATGAATTGTCTGGGGTCGTGGGTATGATAGATAGGTAAATAAATTCCATACTCATAACAGCACTGTGTTACAACGATGAACAGTAGGTTCTGCCAGCGTACCAATTTGAGAAAGGCTATCAAAACATGAATTAAATCAGGGATAAAGATAAAATAACTGTATCAGACAGATGGCACTGATGTATCATCGCCCCAGTCCCCCCTTAACTTCAAAACTTTTTCCACAACATCGCGCACACAACCAGTACCACCTGAGAAGGGGGAAATGTATTGAGAGATTTTTTTGATTTCAGGGGCCGCATCTACCGGGCAGCAGGAAAATCCTACCAATTGCATAGCTGCCAGGTCTGGAATATCATCCCCCATGTATAAAACCGAAGAAATTTCAATTGAATTTTGTTGCATGTAGAGGTTCAAGGCAGAAGCCTTGTCCCTTATGCCCATTTGAATATCGGATATTCCCAACTTCAATAACCTGTCACGGGATTCTTCCGATACCGCTCCTGATAAAATGAAAATACGATACCCTTTTTTGATGGCAAGTTGCAATGCATAACCGTCACGGATGTTCATTTTACGAACCTGTACTCCCCCCGGCAGCAACCAAAGGTTTCCATCTGTCAATACCCCATCGACGTCGAAAACAAAGGTAGTGATGTGTTGAAACTGTTCGATGGCAATTTGATTTTAGAAGTTGAATTAAGTGGAAGGCTGGTTGTCTCTCCATTCATACACCCATGCACTTTGAATCATTTCCAGGTGTCCCTCGTTGCTCTCCTCACGGGTGCCTTTGAATTGGGGAATTTCAAGTATCCATTCCAACAAATCAGTAAATCGAATCCGGTAAATTTTGCTTTCAGTAAAGTCATCGCCAAATCTTTCGTACAATTTTTGTGCGATGTCTTCATGGTCATTCCAGTAAATGGGTGGTTCAAAATGAGTCATAGAAATTTTCCGGGTGTGTCTTTTAATTTATTCGCCTAAAAACTGGGTTTGATCCGGTAAGGTAATGGAAATATCTCCTTGTCCGGCCAGCAAAATACATTGGCAGCCTAATCTGGAGTTCAAACGTGGATTCACTGCGCGGTCTATAAAATCTTCCTCCTTGTCAGAAATCGGCTCCAGGTGTTGATCTCCTGTGTTTACATAAAGGTGGCAGGTGCTGCAGGCACATACCGCACCGCAATTGTGGTGTAATTCTATACCGTTATCCAGACAAACCTCCAATAAACTTTGATTGGGTTGAACCTGCTCTATAGTAACAGGTTCAAGTCCTTTCTCCTCAAATGAAATATGAATTTTATACATAAAGTTGTGCAAAAGTATTTCAATTGCCTTTACAACCCATCAACGATTGAATAGTTCAATGAAAAAAGTTAAGGTGTTGTTTTAGGTGATGCCGGAAAAAATATGCTCTGTCAAAGGAGAAAGGCCTAAGTCAGACACTGCTTTGGTTTATTGTATCTTTGCACACATGAATAGAAAAACAGCGGAGGTTCTGCTCATAGCCTATTACCGCTGGAAAATTGAGTTGATGGGTCTTTTTTCCCCCCGACTTGCTGCAAAAGAAGCTTATCGCCTGTTTACCATACCTCCCCCACCCAAATTGCCCCTCCCTGAGCCTACATTACCCGAAATGGATGCAATTAGTTTCCCATTCAGGGATTACCTTATCCGAGGCTATAGGTGGGCACCCCCAGAACCCAATGGCAGAAAAGTGTTGATTGCCCATGGATTTCGAAGTCATTCCGTAAAATTTGAACACCTAGTCGGTGCATTGATGGAGAAGGGATTTACTGTAATGGCCTTTGACGCACCTGCGCATGGGAGAAGTGAGGGCAAAAAAATCGAGGCGATTACCTATAGAGATATGATTTTGGAAGCTGACAGGTATTTTGGCCCTTTTGATGCATTCATAGGGCATTCATTGGGAGGTCTGGCACTTGCGCTGGCAACTGAAATAATGCCGGGTGCCAATCATAGAAAAGTGGTTTTTATAGCTCCGGCAACCGAAACAACCCGCTCCATCTCCGACCTTTTCAAAATTTTTCCTGTGAAACAGGCCATCCGCAGGGCATTTTATGATCTGATCAAAGAATTAGCCGGGGTTCCCGTTACCCATTTTTCAATCAATCGGGTAGTTGAAAATACCCCTTGCCATGTTTACTGGATACACGATGAAAATGACCTGATTTGTCCTTTGGAAGATCTTCAACCGAGTTTAGACAGTCAGCCCTCCGGGGTCAAATTCCTGATAACGAAGGGTTTGGGGCATAACCAGGTGTACAGGGATCCGGGGGTGGTGAAGCATTTGGTGGAGTTTATACACAATCCGAAAATCTGATATTTTTTTGATTTTGTTGGTTTCCCCTAATATTGCATCGTTGAGAACCAATAATATTTGGTTGAAAGTCGATTTATATATAGTTATATTTTAATATTTATTACCGGGGTTACCCTATCACATGGCTAAGAATTTATTAATTGTAGAGTCGCCGGCGAAAGCCAAAACCATTGAAAAAATACTGGGGAAGGATTTTGAGGTAAAGAGTTGTTTTGGACACATCCGCGACCTGGAGAAGGATGACATGGGTATTGACGTAAATAACCACTATCAACCCAGGTATTTGGTACCCAAGGAGAAGGAAAAAGTTGTCAAGGAATTGCGGCAATTGGCCAAGAAGGCTGAAGAAGTATGGTTAGCATCGGATGAAGACCGTGAGGGTGAGAGCATCAGTTGGCACCTGGCGGAAGTGCTTGGTCTGGACCCGGCATCTACCAAAAGAATTGTTTTTCATGAGATTACGGCACCGGCAATAAAAAAGGCGGTAGACAATCCCCGCCGCATTGACATGAATCTTGTCAATGCCCAGCAGGCGAGACGTGTACTTGACAGATTGGTTGGTTTTGAATTAAGTCCGGTTCTCTGGCGAAAAATCGGTATGCAACGAAGCCTGAGCGCCGGAAGGGTGCAAAGTGTGGCGGTTCGATTGATTGTGGATAGAGAGCGTGAAATCAATCAATTTGTTGCGGAAAGCAGTTTTCAAATAGAGGCACAATTTACTGCGAAGGACATGTATGGAAAGGAAGTCGGCTTTTCGGCGGATGGTCCTTCGAAGTTATCTGGCCAGCGAGAGGCAAGAAATTACCTGGAGAGTTGTCGGGGGGCCAGTTACACAGTTAAGGAAGTTCAGGTAAAGCCTGCCAAGAGATCACCGGCGGCTCCTTTTACTACTTCCACCCTTCAGCAGGAGGCATCCAGAAAATTGGGTTATGGTGTCAGTAAAACCATGCTATTAGCCCAGAAATTATATGAAAGTGGAAAGATCACTTACATGCGAACAGACAGTATTCAGTTGAGTGATACTGCAATGGCAGACATTAAGAAAGAGGTATTGAAATCGTATGGTGAGGATTACTATCAACCCCGACGATTTAAAAATAAGAATGAGAGTGCGCAGGAAGCACATGAAGCGATACGACCAACCTATATGAGTAATTCCAGCGTTGCGGATGAAGAAACCCGACGTCTGTATGAATTAATCTGGAAGAGAACCATTGCCTCACAAATGAGTGAGGCTGAATTTGAAAAAACGATAGCGACAATTGCTATCAGTACTCGTCCGGATGTACTCACAGCAACAGGTGAGGTATTAAAGTTTGATGGATTTTTGAAGGTTTATCTGGAAGGAAAAGATGAGGAGGAGGATGAAAATACAGAGGGAATATTGCCCCCACTTGCACCGGGTGATCAGCCAAATTTCCTACAACTCACTGCCAAAGAAAAATTTACCCGTCCTCCGGCTAGGTACACCGAAGCTTCGCTGGTAAAGAAACTGGAAGAACTGGGAATAGGCAGACCATCTACCTATGCCCCGACTATTTCTACCATTGTGAAACGTAATTACGTTGAAAAAAGAGAAAAAGAAGGTACGCTCAGAACATCAGCGGTTTTACACTTATTGGCTGATGGACAGTTGCAGGAGGAACTGGTTCAACAGATGACTGGTCAGGAGAAAAACAAATTGTTTCCAACTGACCTGGGGATTGTCGTGACAGATTTTCTCAAACAACATTTCAATCGGGTGATGGATTTCGGATTCACTGCCAAAATAGAAGAAGAATTTGATGAAATAGCTGAGGGTAGAATGATTTGGAGTAAAATGATTGATGGATTTTATCAACCTTTTCACCAAACTATTGAAACAACCCTGGAAACTGCTGAGCGTGCCAAGGGAGAACGGGAACTTGGAGTAGATCCTGTCAGTGGGAAGCGGGTCATTGCACGCATGGGCAGGTATGGTCCGATGGTGCAAATAGGAGAACAACAGGATGAAGATGAAAAACCCCGATTTGCCAAGCTGAGTCCATCTCAAAGCATAGAAACCATCACCCTGGAAGAAGCGCTGCAACTCTTCAGGTTACCTCGAATGCTGGGAGTATTACAGGAAAAAGAAATCGCTGTGAATGTGGGACGGTTTGGTCCCTATATCCGTTGGGGAGATCAATTCATTTCCGTTCCAAAAAATGTTGATTTGTATGAAATGTCTCTGGATGATGCTGCTGAATTAATCGAACAAAAGCAGCAGGCGGATGCTCCAGTAGCTTTTTTTGAGGGCTTACCTGTAACCAAAGGAAAAGGACGCTTCGGTCCTTTCATCAAATGGAATGATTTGTTCATCAATGTACCAAAAGCGTACTCGTTTGACAATCTTTCTCAACAAGACATCAATGAGTTGATTGAAAAGAAACAAGAGAAGGAATCCAAACGATTCATTCAGCAATGGGCAGGTGAAAAAATTGCCATTGAAAATGGCAGATGGGGTCCTTTCATCCGTTTTCAGAAAAAAATGTTGAAACTACCCAGAAAAAAGGGGGGTGACAAATACCTTCCTGAAGAATTGGTGGCCCTCAGTTTGGAACAGGTAAAAGAAATAATTGAAGAGCAGATGCCCGGTGCCTTTAAAGAAAAGAAAAAAGTTGTCGTGCGTAGTACCTCCGGATCAGCCAAAAAAGTAGCTGCAAAAAAATCTGCAACACCCAGAAAGGCAACTAAGAAAAAATAAAATTGCTAAATATCTTCCGGGTAATTACTGAATTATTGTTGAAAATTTAAGATGTTTTAATCATACTTACCCATCCTGCGGAGGAAGCGAACGTGGGCAAATACTGCCTTTCGCATGGTAGGATATTCAATGTATTGCAGTTGATATTCAAAACATACCCGTTTAACAATTTCACTGATGGCCGGATAATGAACATGCGAAATTTTAGGAAACAAATGATGTTCAATCTGGAAGTTTAGTCCGCCTACCAACCAACTTATCAATTTATTTCGAGTTGCGAAATTAGCAGTAGTCTTTATTTGGTGAGCAGCAAATTCGTCGGGCAACCGATTGGTTGATTCATTGGTAACCGGGAATTCAGTATGCTCCACCGTATGTGCCAGTTGAAAAACAATGCTGAGTACAAAACCTGCTACCAAAGTCATTACAAGGAAACCAACCAACCAGGCTTTCCAGCCAAGCATATATACGGGCAATGCGATGAAAGCAAGGGCATGGTAAATTTTTACAGCCCAAAATTCAATGTGATCTGAGAGGCGCATTTTTTTAAGGGGCACATTGCCAATTTTGCCTGAAAAATATTTTCGATAATCAGTAAAGAAAAGCCAGAAAATATATAGCAGCATGTAAAGGAACCAAAAATAAATATGCTGGAAACGATGCAACTTTGACCTGTGCTGGGTTGGGGCCATCCGCATTAAAAAAGTAACTTCAATGTCGTCATCTACACCATCTACATTGGTAAAAGTATGGTGTATCATGTTGTGTTTCATGTTCCACATGAAATGATTGGCACCCAACATGCTGATGGTCGAAGCAGCCAACCGATTGATCCATTTCTTTTTGCTAAAACTACCATGGCTGCCATCGTGCATCACATTGAAACCAATTGCCGCAACCAGGCCACCCATCACAATGCATTCAAGCAATGCTAGGTACCACACCGGAGTGAGGAATAAAAGGTGGATGTAAACTGCCAGCAGACATGCAATTAAAACGATGGCTTTGGTGAACAGATGGGCTGTACCCGTCTCCTCTATGCCGCGCTGAGAAAAATACTCTTGTACACGACGACGAAGCTCCGAATGTAGGTTTGCATTTACGGAAGGAAATTTGGGTATGGAAAAGGATGGTATCAATTGAGTTGTATTTATTTATATACAATGATACCGATAAAATATGGAAAGTCCTGTTGTTGCTTTCACAATGTTTCGCCCTTCTTGAGACTAAATCTTTAACAAAAAAGAAAAATCACCCATATCTATTCACATTGGGGATAACAATCTGGATAGAATTACCGCAAAAAGAAGGTCATTGGATATACTTTTTCCCGGGTAATGCGTTAATAAGGGGTAAAATACTCCCCTCATTGCTATGCAGGCAACTGATGAATTGAATGCTTTGTTGTCGTTAATCGATGATCCGGATGCGGAAGTATATGAGACAGTGTCGGGCAGACTAATGCATTATGGAAAGCCAATCATCCCCGATCTTGAAAATTTATGGGAAACCCAGCCGGATCAAATGGTGCAAGAAAGAATTGAAATGATCATAAGACGCTTGCAACTGGCGGAATTAATGGATGAGTTGAAAGGTTGGAGGGATAGTGGAGCCAAAGATCTGCTTAAAGGAATTTTATTAGCGGGTAAGTTCGAACATCCAAATTTGGACTTTGCATCCATCACTTCCGAGTTGGAGAGCCTTAAAAAAAGTATTTGGCTGGAATTGAACAATTTTCTGACACCACTCGAACAGGCAAAAGTGATGAAAAATATCTTATATCATCACTATGATTTAAAAGGAACCCTTCTGGAATTAAGCGAGCCGGATGAATTTTTTCTCCATAAAGTTATCCAGAAGAAACAGGGAAATTCGCTGACAAATGGCATATTATACCATTATTTGTGTCAGGAACTGAATATAAAAACAGCGCTAATAAACATTCCCGGGATGTACATGTTGGCATTTTATTCCTCCGATTATTCTTACAATTCATTACAAAGACCTCCCAGGGAGGCAATACAGTTTTTTGTAGATCCGCTAATTGGACAACCCCTCACCCATCAAGAAATTGATCGTTACTTGCAAAGAATGAATCGGTTACCAGAACCCTCGTATTTTTCTCCTCTTTCTAACCCAGAGATTATCCAATTGCTTTTTCATGAGGCGGCACTATGCTTCCGAAAGAACAGCAACCATCCTCAAAAAGCCGAAGAACTAAAGATACTTGCTCATCAATTATATTTAGCTGGTCAGACTGCTAAAAAAAATATTCATGATTAGCTGGTCAGATTTTGAAAAGATAGATATACGATTGGGAACCATTTTAAAGGTATTGCCCTTTCCTGAGGCCAAAAGACCTGCCTTCCAATTACTGATCGACTTTGGTGAATTGGGAATACTTCGTTCATCGGCGCAAATCACCCACCACTATAAGGCAGAGGAACTGATTAGCAAACAAATCATCGCAGTTGTTAATTTTCCAAAAAAGCAAATTGCCCGATTCATGAGTGACTGTTTGGTTTTAGGAGTATATGACGAGAACGATCAGGTAGTTTTATTGCATCCCGACCGGCCATTACAAAACGGCTTAAAAATTGGTTAATGCCTGAAATCTACTATACATATTATGAGAGTCCTATCGGTCTGATTCGCATCGGTGGAACTGATCTGCACATCACTGAAATTTCTTTCTTAGATGAACAGGAAGACATGGTACATGGAGAGCCGGGGATAACGGAAGTGATCCACCAATGTACTGAAGAATTGATCGAGTATTTCAGAGGAAGTCGAAAAACATTTGATACTCCAATTTCACAGAACGGTACCGAATTTCAGGAGATGGTATGGGATGAACTCATGAACATTCCATTTGGAAAAACCATCAGCTACCAGCAATTGGCAGATCAGGTGGGTGACCCAAAGGCAACCAGAGCAGTAGCAGCCGCTAATGGCAAAAATTCCATAATGATTATTGTGCCTTGTCACCGGGTGATGGGAAGTGACAGATCATTCACAGGCTATGCAGGTGGTATATGGCGGAAAAAATGGCTTTTTCGCCATGAAATGAATACCACGCTTGGCGTTCAAACATTATTTTGAGAGCAGCTGCTCTGCATTCATCGCATGTCATTGGCAGAAAAACCCAGGGGCAACAAGGTAGCTGCATCCTGAATTACGATGACCTCCCCCTCCTGTCCTGATAAAATGAGCCGTATTGCCTGTTTGAAATGAAATTGATGCTCTACCAAGGCCTGGCGACACATACCACAAGGAGAAATAGGATGCTGACTACTGCCTTTGAGATGCCGGAAACTTATGGCCATGGTTGCGACAGCCACACCGGGATACAAAGATGCAAGGGCAGAAAGCAACACCCTTTCTGCACAAATGGATACAGGATAGCTGGCATTTTCCTGGTTGGTTCCGGTGATGGTTTGTCCGTTAGTTAGACGTGCGGCAGCGCCTACCTGAAATTGTGAGTAAGGAGCATAGGATTGTTTAGTGATCATTCTAGCCTGCTGCAGAAGCTGTGCATCATCTGCCGGCAACTCCCTGGCAGATGCCAATACTTCGTATTCAAAAGATTGATGTTGAATCATGCATTCATTTTTCGAATCAACGAATAGAAGAAAATATTCGTTTCCATCTGGGACCTTTGTCATAACTAAACCAAATCAGGGATGCCTTTCCCACTATGTGTGTTTCGGGAACAAATCCCCAAAAGCGACTATCCTGACTTCGATGTCTGTTATCCCCCATCATCCAATAATAATTGAGTTGAATGGTATAGGTGTTCACTTCCTTTCCGTTGATTTTGTATTTTCCATTCAGTTCTTCTAACTGGTTGTGCTCATAGGTAGTTATGATGCGTCTGTAAATATCAATATTGTCAGGTGACAGTTGAATTTGTTCACCTTTGCGGGGAACATGAAGCGGACCAAAATTATCTACCGTCCAGGGAAAAAGAGCTTCGTTATTCGGAAATGTTTGTCCAACCATGTTATCAGAATACAATGTCACTGAACGGACATTGGAAAGTGCCTTGACCTTTGCAGACTCCGCAGGTGTCATATTAACGACAAACAAGTCATTCAACCGAGATACATATCTGAGCTGATCACTGGGATTGTCGGTATCTATACCCAAATCATTGAGTAAAAACTCGCTGGGAAGTGGAGTTCCATCTGTTTGAACCAGGTATTCTGTCTGGTAGGTAGGGGACTGAAAAGCAGGTTTTCCATTGATGAATAAAACGCCTGACTTCACCTCAAGAATATCTCCGGGTACGGCAACGCAGCGCTTGATATAGTTATCCGTCTTATCCATCGGATGAACCAAAACAGGATATCTGTCATTCAGCGCTTCCCTGTTTCCATTGAATTCATTCCTCAATACATCATAATACGGAACCAGGCTTCCATGATCTTCATCATTGATGATGGTATCTCCAGCGGGAAAATTGAAAACTACCACATCATTTCTCTGAATCGTAGAGATAGCAGGTAATCTTTCGTAAGGCAATTGAATTTCCTTGATATAGGAAGGTGCTGTTTTACTAAAAGGCAAAAAATTATGTACAAAAGGGAAAGAAACAGGTGTCTGTGGAATACGGGCACCATAAGACATCTTATTGACGAAAAGAAAATCATTTACCAATAAAGTTTTCTCCATACTACCTGTAGGAATCACATAAGCTTCAAAAATGAAGCTCCGAATCAGGGTTGCAGCTACCACAGCAAAAACAGCCGCATCTATCCACTCCCTTGAAACCGGCTTGTGATAATGTTTCAAGACCTCCGGACCGTGCCATTTTATTTTGGGAGAAAATCCGAGGTAGGGAAAGTAAAGAAAAGGAAACAATACGGTGGCAGCATGATCCGGAACAGATACTTTTTTAAAATGCATCACAAATATGATGGTCAGCCATATGGTAACGAACTGACCCGCGATGGGTATGAATTGCAGCCAAAACCAATATCGTTTTGTATTCGTAATTTCCACGATGCACCAGGTATTATAAAATGGTACCAAAGCCTTCCAGGATACAATACCGGCTTTTCTGAACATTCCAAACATTCCAATATGCCATCCAAGGATACCAATGATGAGTAAAATATAGCCCATTGTTGTAATTTAAAAATGTAAAATTTAAATAAAAATAGAACAGTTATTTGAGCAAGACAAAACTATTGACATCTGAAAGGGAAATTGTTTTATCGGATAATATAACCAATCTTTCTACCACGTTTCTCAATTCACGAATGTTCCCACTCCATCGATGCTTCACCAATGCATTTATTGCTGCAGGATCAATTTTTTTAACCGGTTGCCTGTAAGATTGTGCTATGTCGTTCAGAAAATATTCAATTAACAAAGGAACATCCGCTGTTCTCTCGTGAAGGGAGGGTACATGTATCACAATAACACTGAGGCGGTGATACAAATCAAGGCGAAAATTTTTCTCATCCACTTCCTGCAAAAGATTTTTATTGGTGGCTGCTATTACCCTAACATCTACCTCAATTTCTTTTTCACCACCAACCCTGGTGATTTTTCCTTCCTGTAATGCCCGCAGTACTTTTGCCTGAGCTCCTATGTTCATATCGCCGATCTCATCCAAAAAAAGTGTCCCGCCATGAGCCTGCTCAAACTTACCAATGCGCTGTTTAATAGCTGACGTGAAAGATCCTTTCTCGTGACCGAATAACTCGCTCTCTATCAATTCCGAAGGAATAGCGGCACAATTTACTTCAATGAGGGGCTTTTGTACCCGTTGACTTTTTTCATGCAACCAACGTGCAACCAGTTCCTTACCTGTTCCATTTTCACCGGTAATCAGAATCCGTGCATCTGTGGGAGCTACTTTATCAATAGTGGCTTTGACTTTTTCGATCGCTTCACTTTCCCCAATTATTTCCTGTACCGCATTTACTTTCTTCTTTAAAATTCGGGTTTCCCTGACCAGGTTATTTTTATCAAGAGCATTGCGCAAAGTAATGAGTAATCTATTCAGATCCGGGGGTTTGGAAATAAAATCATATGCTCCTTTTTTAACTGCTTCCACTGCATTCTCAATGGTTCCATGTCCGCTGATCATGATTACCGGAACTTCAGGATTTACCAACATGATTTGTTGCAATACTTCCATCCCGTCCATTTTGGGCATTTTTATATCGCAGAGAACCAAATCAAAGTTTTTGGATTGAAACAATTGTAAGCCTTGTTCCCCATCAGATGCCTCATCAACCTGGTATCCTTCATGCTGAAGGATATCTTTCAGCACATTACGTATCGATTTTTCATCATCTATGATTAATATGGCAGCCATGCAAAAGCGTTCATTGATTGGTCAGAAAAAAAATCCTTTTATGACAATTATTATCGTTAAAGATATCAAAAAACAAATGAACGGCTGTTGAATCGGATGCCCGCCAGAAAGTTCAGGCGGGGAGCGGGATTATAGAATCGTCGGCCGGCAGCGTTGATATCACTCCCGAGACCATAGTTTTGGTTCAATAAATTATCAGCAGATATAAAAAATTGCCAATGATTCCCCTTTTGATTGATGTGCCAGCCGGTTTCTGCCTGCATCAACTGATAGGGGGCTGACCATTCATCATTTGCATCATTCAAGGGGATCTTTGAGGTTGCATTGAGCTGCAACTGAGCATAAAAACCACTGCGGTGGCTGAATTGATTGCTACTGGTTACAATATGCCTGGGAACACCAGTAACAGCCTTACCGGAAAAGTTGGTGGCTCCCTGCTGATACTCCTTGAAAAGGTAGGGCTGATAAGTATAACCGATTTCCCAGGAAAAATGCCAGTTGGTGCTTTTATCTATGGGTTTTGTTTTCCAAAGAATGGAATTTTCAAATCCCCTTTGCTTGGTTCCACCAGCATTTATAAAGTATTCAGTTCCTGAAGTACTGTTTCTTCTCACAATGGCGTTTGCAAGTTCAAAAGAATATATAGAACCCGTCCAATAAATACTGCCGGGCTTAATTGACCATCGCCATCCCATTTCAGTATTCCAGCCTGATTCAGGTTGCAGGTTTCCATAAAAATTTCCGTCAGATGGTCGAATCTCCGCCAAGGTAGGAGGTGAAAATCCACGAGACACCAAAATTTGAATTTGTAACCGGGCATTCATTTTTCGAGTAAGACTGAGTCGCGGAGTTGCCAATGCCTGTAACCGACGTGTTTCGGGTTGACCGGAAGGTAATGATACTCTTTCAAAGTTGAATTGCTGTTGATTCATACTTATCCCTGCATCCAATTGCCAATTCCCCTTATGCAAAGAAATTTGTGAGTAAACAAACCACTGGATTGATTGCAGATGATCGTTCCATTGTAAAGTATCGGGATTTCCATTTTTATTGGAAAAATTGGTAACCTGTGAATTTTGTATGAGCCATTCAAAGCCTGACTGCCATTCTACCATATGCGATGACTTTTTTTGGAAATACCTGATATTGGTACCCACACCTCCATTGCGTTCTTTTCTTTGCTCAAAATTGGTGATGAAGGGGTTGACAAAAAGTGTACGTCCACCCAAGAGGAAAGAATGCAGGTTCCATTTGGAAGTAAGAGGAACATCATGACTGATTGATAACAAAGCAGTTTCATTGCTGACCGAAGTATTTTGGGTAACTGCCCCCGGAAACTGCGCGGAAGCAGGCCTTGCCTGTCTAGGATTTTGTTGCATTTGTGACAGTGTCAATCCACCCGGTGTTTGATAAAAAAGATGAGCGTATAGCAACTGTGTATTGAAGGTATGCATGCCTGCTTTTTGCTGCCAATGAAATGCAAAGGCATTTCTTCGAAGGGCTGTTTGCTCTCTGTAGCCGGTAGATTGCTGGTGATCCTGATTAAATTGCCACTGGCTTTTTTCCCTTCTGCTTTCAAAAGACATCTGTTGTCTAAACAAATCAAAACTTCCTCCTGCAACGGCTGCTTCTAATCGATTGCCCTTGACTTGTTTTTCTTCAATATCTGACTGAATCAGTAATACACCTCCTGTTCCTGCCCCATAACTACTTGCTGCGGGCCCCTTGATGATGTTTAGTCCCCTGATGAGAGATGCAGGTAATAGATTGAGGTAGGTATTTCCACCTGCATCAGAAAGTGGAACCTGATTGAGATATACCTTTACGTTCCTTACACCGAAGGGGCTTCGTAGGAGACTTCCCCTGATAGAAAACCTGTAGCTGCCGGGAGATCTTTCTTCCATTCTAACACCGGGTACCTGGTTGACAGCAGGTAACATAGAGGCTCCGCCCAAAAACGAAAACTCATTTCGCGAAAGATGTGTTACCGATGCCGGTAATTGATGAATCAAATAGGTCTGTCGGAATGCAGTAACAACTACTGAATCATTGCCTTCAAAAACAGAAGTGGTTGAAGTATCCTTTTGTATATTTTGAGATAGAACACTAGGAGGGAAGAAAAAGAAAAATGAAATGACAGGAATGTATAGAATGGTACTGAGGAATTGCTTGGTAGGATGATGTTTACACAAGTTCATGGCTGAATGAAAATACCCGGACGATGGGACCGGGTATTGATCGGAATATTTTTCAATAACATTATTTTACTGCGTACATCACTTCTTTAACCATGCGGACTGTTCGTGCTACATCAGGGATGGCAAGTGCAGCAAGATTAGGTGCATAGTGCATTGGGGCATCTGCGCTCGTGATTCTACGGATAGGTGCATCCAGGTAGTCAAACCCTTCCTTTTGAATTCTGTAGGAAATTTCTGAAGAAACAGAAGCAAAAGGCCATTGCTCCTCCACGATGACCAGTCGGTTGGTTTTTTTCACGCTCTCAAGAATCGACATCCAATCGAGCGGACGAATGGTTCTCAAGTCTATTACTTCAGCACTTACTCCCTCTTTTTCCAGTTCTTGTGCGGCACCCAAAGCCACTTTCATCATTTTATTGTAGGAAACGATGGTCACGTCTTTGCCCGTTTTTTTTATATCCGCTTTACCAACCGGAATATAATATTCTTCATCAGGAACATCAGATTTATCACCATACATCACTTCACTTTCCATGAAAATAACAGGATCCTCTTCGAAGCGAATACACTGTTTCAATAACCCTTTGGCATCATACCCGTTGGATGGGGAGACCACTTTTATACCGGGAATATTTGCATAGTAACTATCAAAAGCCGTGGAGTGTTGAGCACCTAGCTGACCTGCACTTCCATTGGGACCTCTGAAAACTATTGGACAGCCAATCTGCCCCCCACTCATTGCCAGCATCTTGGAGGCGGTATTCAAAATCTGGTCCATTGCCAATACAGCGAAATTCCAGGTCATGAATTCCACTATAGGGCGAAGTCCGTTCTGTGCTGCTCCAACTGCAACCGCAGCGAATCCCAGCTCAGATATGGGAGTATCTATGACCCTTTTCTCGCCAAACTCAGCCAGCATGCCCTGACTCACTTTGTAGGCACCATTGTATTCGGCCACTTCTTCGCCCATAAGAAAAACCCGTTCATCCCTTCTCATTTCTTCATTCATGGCTTCCCGAAGCGCTTCCCTAAATGCAATTGATCGCATGTATAGACGATTTTGGTTTGAGGTGCAAAAATAGCCGATTATCGCCTAGATTCCCAAATCTGAAGCCTACCTCCAACAAAAACCCCCTCCGGAAATGGAAGGGGGTTGAATTACTTAAGCAAATACTACTACTAGAACACGTTCCAGCCAAAGCTCATGTAGTAAAGTCCACCGATTTGCGGGTTACCGAAGCCGGTTCTATAGTAACGGTTGAAGATGTTGGTACCGCCCAGTTTAATCAGAGACTTTGTATTGAGCAGTTTGTAGCTCACAGAAGCATCCCAGGTAGCATAAGAGGGCATTTGACCTACGCCAAAGGTACCTTCATAGTAGAATTCATCTACCCAACGATACACCACACTATAACCCCAACGATTTTTGTTACCGAAACCGGTATTGTTCAAAGATATGTTGGTACGGTAAAGCGGTGTGTTAAAGAAGGATACGAATCCGGCAGGAAGATCTCCGATTTTATCTGAATAAAGATTGGCAGAGAAAGTCAGGTTGCGTCTCAACAGGTAATCTGCGGAAACACCCCATCCTGAATTCTTAACATCACCGGGTGTATTGGTAGAAATGCTATAGCCAATTCTCCTGTCTGCAAACAACAAATCAAATACCGAAGCAGGTGAAGTAGGTGCATTTCTTGCCTGTAATACCTGCACACTGCTAATGAAATCTTTGTAGGTAGCCCAGTAATAATAGGCATCTATAAGAAGACGATTCGCGATCAAACCCTTATAACCAATTTCATTGGAGGTCATTACCTCAGGCTTGAATTCAGGGAAAGTTTGCTGTTGGAGCAGGCCCGGATTAGGAGCACCTGCAAGAACACTACCTCCGAATGCCTGAACACTGGCGACAGTGTAAGCAGGGTTTCCGCTGAAATTATAGAAGTTACGCAGAGCTGGTAAACCGCCCATCAAACGTGTACCGCCACCGATGGTCAAATTAATCCATTGGTTCTGGGTTGTTGGAAAGCGATAAGCTTGTTGATAAGAGAAACGAAGATTGTGGTCTTTTGCTAACTTCATCACAGCAGACACACGGGGTGTAAAACGACCTTGAAAATTTGTGTTCTTATCGTAACGACCGGAAGCTGTTACTTTGAGGAAATCACCAAACATTTTTTGAGACAACTGGGCATAAGCACCGAGTTCATTGATGTTGATGTTACCGGCAGTATCAGCAAACAAAGTTCCCTGAGAATTCAAAACAAACTGTCTGGCGCTGAAACCAACCAAAAAATCTGTTCCGGATTTGGTTAATTTAAGATCGTTGGACATGTTGTACTGACCTTCAAATACACGAAGTCTGGAGCGATCGAGGAACAAACCACCACCCTGAGAGATGGGGGTATTGGCTACACGCTGGAACAGAGGATTGTTGCCAATGAATCCGGTGGGGCGACCCTGATCAGCAAATCCACGAGCGGCGTTGTGTGCATCGATGTTGGATACGCCGAAAGAACGGGTACCAGCATATGAAGCGGCATATTGAAGATACCATGTTGGGCTAGGCTTCCAAGCCTCATTGAACAAACGGGTTGTAATGGTGGCGTTGTAAGCGTTTCCTGAATTTTCACGGGTAAAATAGTAGCGCAGGAACCAGTTTTTGCTTTTGATCTCTGCTTTGTACTGACCCATTACAAGGTTGGTAAGGGCATAACGATCACTTCCGGTATAAACAGAATTACCGGTTCCCCAGTATGCCTGCAAAGAAGCTTCGGTATTGGCATTTAACTTGTAATACAAACCACCTGTCAATTTCACGTTCAACGTAGTGGGGTCAATGATGTCTCTCTCATTGTATCCTGTTCTGCTCACATTAACTCCTGTAAAATAGTTTCTTATGCTACCATAAATAATCGGAGTAGTTCCGGATGCCACTAAACTAGAACCACCAACGGAATTGAGCCAGGAATTATAATCGTTGATGGTGGCACTGGGAGAAGCATTCAGGAAGGCAGTTGAGCCGGCTAAGAGTGTAGCCCAACCTGGTACACCTGCTGCAAGTTGATTGAAAACATTGTCCCGCACAACAGACAGCGGTGTCGTGGTTTCATCTCCATATACATTCACCCCATCATAGTTAGGGTCATTTGCCCTGAAACCAACCACTGATTTACCATAAGGGTTGGCCGCGGTAGCTGTTCTGTTGTAATTTTCAGTTTGGTTGGCCAACCAATCTTGTGCCTGTATGAATTGACCTCCAATTTTAAAAGCAAATTTTTCAGAAATCTTTTTTGCCCAACGGAAACTCCAATCGAAGAAAGGAGAACGAGGACGTTGGTAACCATCTACATGGTTTACTCCATTTTTAATCTGGAAACTCAAACCCTGGTATTTAAAGGGATTCTTGCTGTTAATCAAGACTGTACCGTTCATACCGCCGGAACCATAAAGCGCCGAAGAAGCTCCCTGCAACAATTCCATACTCTCAACATCCAACTCAGTAAGACCGATTACACTACCCACAGAAAAGTTGAGACCGGGAGCCTGGTTATCCATACCATCAATCAACTGATTGAGGCGGATATTACCACTGCTATTGAAACCGCGGGTACCTACGCTGCGGAAGGTAAGGCTGGCAACAACAACGTCAACACCTTTTAAATTGGTTAACATGTCATAATAGCTGGCAGCAGCTGTATTCCTGATAGCAGTCGTTCCGATCCGCTCAATTGAAACGGGGGATTCTAAGATTCTTTCAGGAACACGGGAGGCAGCTACTACCACCTCATCTCCCAATGTATAGGAGGGTGATAGTTCAACATCCAGGTTCTGCCCTGCAGAACTAACAGTTACCTCTTTTGAGGAATACCCGATAGAGGAGAACACGAGGGTCAGTGGTAATTTTTGGTTGGTTGAAAACTTAAAATTTCCTTTGTCATCCGTGTACGTTCCCGCTGTTCCTCCTTTGATGGTTACGGAAATAGCAGAGAGCCCTTCCCTGGATTTGTTGTTTTTAACAGAACCGGAAAGAACTGTGGAACCCTGTGACCAGGCAGATCCCGTAAGGAAACTACCCAGAACAAGCATGAATAAGAACTTGAAAACTGGTTTCATAAGGGGCTAGTTTTTTGATTTATGTCAAAAGTATTAAATGTAAAGTTGCGGCAAATTTCTCATTTGTCCACAACTGAACACAAATTGTTAAGAAAAAACAAAGATAGGGAGGAAACAAATACGAAAACAGCCGGTTAGATTTGTGGCATGAAATTCCTCTCCTTTCCTCAACAAACCGGATTTTACAGCGGAAAAGTACGTGATGTCTATTATATAGACCGTGATTGGCTGGTAATGGTGGCGAGTGACCGTATATCTGCCTTCGATGTAATTCTGCCCCGACCCATTCCCTTTAAGGGACAGGTCCTTAATCAGATTGCTGCCTACATGTTAGACGCTACCCGCGATATTTGTCCTAACTGGTTGATTTCCACCCCCGCACCCCGAGCAGCTGTTGGTAAAAAATGTTCTCCTTTTAAGATTGAAATGGTAGTGAGGGGCAACCTGGTAGGTCATGCCTGGCGTACTTATCATTCCGGCAGCCGGACCCTTTGTGGGGTAAATTTACCGGAGGGTCTGAAGGAAAACGACTTTTTTCCTCAGCCCATCATCACCCCCTCAACAAAAGCAGCGGAGGGTCACGATGAAGACATCAGTGCCGAAGAGGTTGTAAGACAAGGACTTGCAACTGAGGCGGAGTGGAATGTTTTATGTGAATATACCCTGGCTTTATTTGAGCGGGGAAGGAAAATGGCCAAGGAAAGAGGACTCATTCTGGCAGATACCAAATATGAATTTGGTAAAATTAACGGGGAAATCTACCTGATGGATGAAGTTCATACCCCGGATTCCTCCCGTTACTTCTATCTGGATGGATTTGAAGAGAGGCAAAAAAGGGGTGAAAAGCAACTTCAGCTGAGCAAGGAATTTGTCAGAGAATGGCTGATGGCCAATAACTTTATGGGGAAAGAGGGGCAAGAGGTCCCTCCCATGAGCGATGAGTGGGTGGATACAATCAGCCGCAGGTACATAGAACTATTTGAAAAAGTTACAGGAAACAGTTTTAAACCAGAGAATTTAACCAACGAGGAATTGCAGGAAAAAATCATCGCTGAATTGAAAAGACTAGGAGTAGTATAGATCTGTTCAACTAGTCGCCGGCTCAAAAAAATATTCCGTAATAATTATTTAATTATTTCTTAATAGCAATGTTCCGAAAACAGAAATGTTGATTGCTGCTCTGTTTTTTTTAAACATCATCGGATTCCCATTTTTACTCAAAACTATTGTTAGTTCCTACTTAGAGAGGATTTTTGATCTAAACCAAATATAGGCATTTGAAAGATTGAGAGGCTTCCACAATTAACACAATACAAAACCACCGAATTGTGCAATCAATGTAAAGATGAGCAAAACGCCAACCAACATTTTTTTTGATGATTTCTTTAAGATGTGAGAATAACAGATTTAGTTCTCTGTCCTGCCAGGCTTCAAGCGTATTCTACTTTTATTAAATACATTCCTTCCTTTATCAATTCCCGATCGCAACTGTTTTTGTCTTTCCAATGGCAATTCAAGGGTTTTTTTGCATGCCTCACTGCAGCAACCTTCCATTTTCTGATGACACTCTTCACATTGGATAAATAACAGGTGACAACCGGCATTCAAACAGTTTACATGTTGGTCACAGGCATTCCCGCATTGATGACACCGGGCAATTACATCATCAGTGATGCGTTCTCCTAGTCGATTATCAAAAACAAAGTTTTTCCCATGGAATTTCATGGTGAGCCCATTTGATCTCACCTCCTGAGCATATTTGATGATACCACCTTCGAGGTGAAATACATGGTTGAAACCATTGTGCAGTAGGTAGGCACTGGCTTTCTCACAACGAATGCCTCCCGTACAATACATTACAATTTTTTGATCTTCCTTTCCTTTCAACATTTCACAGGCCATGGGCAATTGCTCCCGAAAAGTATCTGATGGGATTTCTATGGCCCTATCAAAATGACCTACCTCATATTCATAATGGTTGCGCATATCAACAATGATGGTATTGGGATCATCCATCAAAAGATTCATTCCGGCAGCATCAACATAGCGTCCTTTGTTCTCCATAGAAAAATTGGGGTCGGTAATTCCATCTGCAACAATTTTATCCCGAACCTTGATTGCAAGAACCCAAAAGCTTTTCCCATCATCATCTACCGCTCTGTTGAGGCGAAGACCGTCCCAGCCGGGTAGAGAATTGATGTATTTTCTAAAAGCATCTAAAGTATGTTCAGGTACGCTTACCTGCGCATTGACACCCTCTTTTGCGATATAAATTCTACCGAATACATGGAGTGTATGTAATTCCCGGTAGAGCTCATCCCTGAATTCTTGGGGATGCTTTATAGGTATGTACAGATAAAAACTGAAAGTGATGCGGGTGAAATTTTCCTGCATCAAACGTTGCTTGAGCTCGGTATTGGAAATACGATTGTGTAATAAAGCCATATCAATCACTTTAGACAATCATTCAGCAGGAATGAATGTTCTTTTTTTTATAAAGAGCTACTTGCAGGGCAGCCAAAATGGGACATGAAGTTATACCAATTTTATGGTTGAAGGAGAGGAATTAGAAATTAGACAGCGGAACACCCAGGCGGATACCATTCAGTGACTCTTTTCCCTGCTGAAATCCTCTGACATAACTTATTTGCATTACTTTTAAAATATTACTGATGCCAAAATAAGCTTCAGCATAATCGGTTACGCCCCTTATGTGTAAAACATTACAACCGGTTACAAAGTACCAATTGAGTTTTCTGAAACCGGGAATTTTATTGGATATCAACCCATTCAGTTTATATTCCAAGTGGCCCTCTAACATGAAATTAGAAGTGTTACTGAATTGATAGTAGGGTGCAAGTTGAAATGAATTTTGGAAAGAATTGGAAAAAACGGTTTGATTGCCATTGATGTGTAAATAATCAGGAAGAAATGCTGTAGTTTTTCCGATGAATCCCGACGCAACCATATTGTATTCCAGACTACCACCGGTTTTCATATTGATTTCTTCTGTCACGCCCAGCGACCATCGGTTGAATTGAACATCACTTCCCAGTAAATTCCGTAATCCAGAAGTTAGTGAGGCGGAAAAGGTTGGATAAGCGGTTTCAGCCAGGATGCGGGCATTGGGTAACTCTATGTATTTTCCCCCCGGTCTCCATGAAATACCCAAACGTATTTGTGTTGCCTGGTGTGCTGTCATAGCCATAGCGGTTCCCTCCAAAGGATCATTGGGAGTATAGGCGCGGTTCTTGGGATTCCTCCAGTTTGCAGGATTGCTCAGATTGGAAAGTGGTTGTCTGTCCTGAAAGCGAAGGGAAGCAGACAGGTTAATACCTTCCCTAAGCCGGATGGAGGTACTTAAGTTTAAAAATTTTGCTTCGAAAATTTTCATGTGATTGGCACCATAAAAAAGTGTAGCATAAGAATTGATTCTTTCTTCAATTGGATTAGAAGGATTGAACTGGTAAACTGCACTACCAAAACTCAATCCCACCGACTTTCTTTCCTGTCCTCCCCAGGAATAACTGGTAGCCAGGGATGGATTGAATCTCCTGTTATCCAATCCATAACGGAAACTCGGAGAAATCACCAACGCCCTTCTGTCGTCCCATCGTTTAACGTAGGTAGGGGATGTTTTGAAAACAGCTCCTTCTACGGTGTTGTAGTCGATGGACTTCAAAATCGGATCCAGCCCAATGGTTTCTTTTTTCTTTAGGTTAGAAAAAGTTTGTCCGGTGAGCAAAATATTGCCTAACGTTATTTTATTTCTTACTTTATCGAGTGAATCAAGGTAAGCCGGCTGTTTTCTCACTTGTTCCAGACTATCCTTCTTTTTATAATCTTTCAATTCCTCTGCCAGTAATGGAACCGGCCGAATACTATCCCAATAAGAAGTAGTCTTTTTATTCGAACTATCGTAATATTTAATGATGGTGTTATTGAAAAACTTTTTTTCAAATTTTGGACGCAAATTGAACTGATCATATACTTCTAAAAAATTTCCATAAAAATCAAATCCCAAAACTTTTCCTGAAGGATAAATAACCTGATTTTTTATCACCCAGGTATTTCCCGCAGGCACATATTGTTGAACAATTCTCAATGTATCCAGTAGTTCGAGCTGTTGCTTTTTTAACAGCATAAGATCCGCGCTGTGAATGTACCAGGTACCTTCTGTAATGGTGATGTATCCGGAAAAAAGTGGTTCGTAAGTTCTTTTGGGTGTAACACGGATACGGTTGATCTCAATTCCATTTTCAAAAAAGGTTCCTTCGAATTTATACCGATAATAATTCAGTGCTCCTCCGGCAAGAGGAGAAATAAAACCTCTGGGATTCAATCCCTCCCCAATAGGTATGTTGTTTCTGTAAAAATTGATGTCCTGCGGAGTATTGAATCCAAAACCACTGCTGCTGCCACTTACCCGGGTAGAAAGTACTTCCACTTTGTTTTTGCCATTGCTATCAACAGATAGGCGGGTCAGTGACTCAGATAAATAAATCATTCTCTGCTGAGATGTATCTCCATCAACAAATTGTACCTTTTGTCCAAAAAGCCTTTTGGGGTATTTGCGTAACTGTAATTGACCTTTAACATAAACCTCGCACTGATAAGCACTCAACTCCTGTAAATGCGCCTTTCTGGCTGCAATTGCTTTGCGGATGATCCCATACGCGGGATCTTCTCCGGTAGTGCTTACCTCAACTTGAGCCAGTTGATATTGAAGAGGACGAAGGACGAAATCAATTTGAAGGTCTTCTTTCCCTACTTTTATTTTTTTCTCTGCAGTTGCATATCCAACATATTGGCAAACCAATGTGTATTCCCCCGGGTTGAGTTGCATCTGATAAAAACCCTTGCCATTGGCAGAAACCCCTTTGGTCGTCCCTTTCACTAATATGGATGAGAAAGGAAGCAATTGACCGTTGGCATCATTCACATACCCCTTTATTTCAGCTGCAGATAAAAGTTGACACCATAAAAAAAAGGAAGAAACAAAAACGAAGGTTTTGGCTATGAAATTCATATGCCTGTATGTCGGGAAAGGGAAAAAAATGTTACAAATATAAACATAAAAAATTGTTAATACGACTAATCCAGGGTTAAGCTTAGAATAGTTCTTAACATTCTGCGCAGTTGATTACCGGTAAGCGCCCCCATTCCACTTACCAGTCCTCCTACCAAGCCTGTTATTAGTATCAAAACATAGGAAGAGTTTCCTAAATTCAATAATGGAGCAACTCTTTGTGAGAGCAAATGCTGATTGGCCATGTCTTTGATAAAAGACAATATGGTCCAAAGCAGGAACATGCCCAGAAAGCCGGTAATAAAAGTAGCAAATGCCTTTTGGCGAATGGCAAAGGCAACTACTGCAGAGGTTATAACAAAAAACCACCAGGGAAAACCGGTGTAAACGCCTATTACATATCCCAGATAGGCAGTGAGTAAAATGGAGAATAAGAACTTCATGTTTAAAAAAATATTATTTGGTAAAAGTCATGTGCCATTTCATTTGGTCGTTGGCTGCTGCTGCATCACGCTTCAGAAAAAGTACCCGATTATAAGTTCCTTCTACCCAGTTATTGACAAACGTATCATAGAAAACACTGCCGGGATTACCGCTTTGTCCACCTGCATAAATGCAATAGGCTTCAGTTTCGGGTGTGAGGTGAACAACCATTCTCCAGCCGGGCCCGTGATTGGAAGTGGTTGCGTTGATGATGTTTTCTCCGCCACCGATGGGGAGGTGCAATCGGCTAAAGGAGGGAAATTTCAGTAAATGCTGTATATAGGTGTCCTTGAAAAGTGACCAGTTGACTTTATTTTCAGCCTGTAATTTTTCTATGTTTTTGGCTGCAAGTCGAAGGGCTACTGCAACTGCGTCTTGGATGGTCTCTTTTTTATCTTTGGTTTGAATGTTATCCGCCATGAAATCGGCTTTTCCTCTGAGCATTTTTTCCAGCAGGGAATATGCATCGGGCCAGGGCAAAGTATATTTTGATCCTGCCATTTCATCACTCCAGACTACCGTCTCCAAACTATCCCAAATGCATTGGAAAATAGTAGCACCTTTCTCCTGAGGATCATTCTTCAGGTTCCAGCTTTCCATTTCCTCCACCAGCTTTTTTTCATTGGGAGCAAGTGTCGATTTATTGATGTATTTAAGTAGGGCTGGGCGGGCCATTTGAGCAAAGATGTTATAATTGCTGGTCTGCATTTTCATCATATCCTCAGGTGTGATATCTTTCATGGCAGACAAACGCTTGTTGACGATGATTCCTCTGTAAAGTGGAAAGTGGTTAGCCGATCCAAGGTAATAAGGATACGTAGAATCCACCGGTTTCTGGTTGGCGCTGCTCACAAATCCTCGGGTAGGGTTTTTGATGGTGGGATTTTGATCATAGGGAATAAAACCCTGCCATTGATACAACGAATCTGTTCCGGGCATGATAAAGTCACCCTGGTGTTTCCATTTAGCAATAAATTGCCCTTGTTGACGGATGGCTATATCGCCACTTTTTGAAGCAAAGACAAAATTTTGTCCGGGACAGGTCCAGTGACTCATTGCCTCCAAATAATCTTTGTAATTACGGGCTTTGTTCAGCAATAAAAAGGTCTTGATTCCGATGTTGCCATTGGTAGCTGTCCATTTAACCGCCAGTGTTTGTCCGCGCGAATCAGGTGTGCCAAAATCTTTGTCATAAAGAAGTGTACCAAATTTGGTAATGGGGATCAATTCGCTGAGATTAGCTCCGTCTCTTACCTGAATAACCTCCTGGCGTTGTTCAGCTATGATCCAATTTCCATTCATCAGATATTCTTTCTTCAATTCATCTTTGAATCGAACGGCATAAAGATCCATCACGTCTCTGCCTGCATTGGTAGATCCCCATGCAATGCTGTCATTGAAACCAAGAATAATGGTGGGCGAACCGGGAAAACTTGCCCCATAGGTATTGTGGGAAGGCGTTGTTAACTGCATTTCAAACCAGAGACTGGGGAGGTTGAGTGCCAAATGCGGATCATTACACAAAATGGGGGACTTGCTTTTTGTTTTGCTACCGCTAACAGCCCAGTTGTTACTTCCATTGTTTGCATCCGGCAATCGGGGAGAAAATTCAGCTGCCGGTTGTTGGAAAGCCAGTGAGGAATCTTTTGCGGAAAAGTATCGGACGGCAGCATCTACCGGGGTTTGAGGCCTTTTGATCGGTTTGCTGAAGCTGGTTCCTTTCGGAATGATTGGATCCAGTGAATCCTGCACCAGCGGATATAATTGTTTGAAATTATCCCAACCGAAATAATTCCTGGCATTGGTCATTTGCAAGTCGGTTCCCACATCCTTTCCACTCAGATCAAAAGACATGAACATCATGAACAAATAACTTTTGAGGGAAGTCCATTTCTCAGGTTGATAGTCCAGCAATTTGTATTCAAAAGGTAAATCTTCCGGATGCAGGCTACTGATGTATGCATTCACACCTGCAGCATACGCATCAATGGCCATTTTTGAACTTGTATCCGTTTCCGATGCAGCCATTGCTTGTTCAGCTCCATATACCATTCCCAAGCGACGAAAAAACCTATCGGTGTTCAGTCCCTGCTGTCCAATGATCTCACTCAATCTGCCGGCAGCCACATGGGTTTGAAATTCCATCTGCCACAACCGAAAACGTGCATGAACAAATCCCTGAACAAAGTAGGCATCGAAATCATTTTCTGCATAAATGTGCGGAATCAGTTTTTGGTCTATGTACACATCGACTTTCCCTTTCAACTCGGGAGATTTCACAGTCAGGTCGAAACTGGCAGATGCTGACTCAGCATTTTTCCAGAATCCTTGTTGAGGGGAAAGAAAATAACCTAGTCGGGGAGTTTTGATACCACCTACCGGCCATTGTCTGTCGAATGCCCAAATAAGGGCAGCAGTAACGGTTAATGTGAGAAAGAAATAGACGAATCGCATGCAAATATTTTATTCAAGGAATGAAATTACAATATTTTCGATATAAGTGTTTGTTTTAAAGGGGCTTAATGAATAGCGCCTATGATTACAACTGCTTTCGTAACTTTGCAGTGCATTCAAATGAAAAAGTTCAACGTTCCCCCAACTTACAGAAGTCCCCTGATCTCTGCCATCAAAATGCGCAGGAAGGAAGCTGATAAGCTGAAAAAAGACTTTTCTCCTACCCTTCTCGATTTGGGTCATTTAAGGGTCTGGCTGGCCAGACATTTCGGTTTCTGTTATGGTGTGGAAAATGCCATTGAAATTGCGTTTGAAACGATTACCCAAAACCCCGGCAAGCGTATATTTTTGCTCAGTGAAATGATTCACAACCCACAAGTAAATGAGGACCTGATGGCTCTGGGAGTTCGCTTTTTACAAGATACAAATGGCAATCAACTTATTTCCTTTGATGAATTGACTTCAGAAGACATCGTCATCATCCCTGCCTTTGGAACAACCCTTGCCATTGAAAGTCAATTGAAAGAAAAGGGAATTGAGACTGCAGCTTACAATACAACCTGTCCTTTCGTAGAAAAGGTATGGAACCGGGGAGAGCAGATTGCAGCGAAGGGCTATACCATTGTGGTGCATGGTAAACCAAAGCATGAAGAAACCCGTGCTACTTTCTCAAGAGCCGCCGCTCATGCACCTACGATAATTGTCAATGATCTGGAAGAGGCAAAAATATTGGGAGAATTCATTACTGGAGAAAGAGCAGCAGATAGTTTTGCATCAGTTTTTGCAACACAATTCTCAACGGGTTTCAATCCTGTACAACACCTTCAAAAAATTGGTGTGATCAATCAAACCACCCAATTATCCAGCGATACACAGGCAATAGCGGAATACCTCAAAGAGGTCATTATTCGTCACCATCAACTCACACCGGAAAAAACTTCACTTCATTTTGCCGACACAAGAGATACCTTGTGCTATGCTACCAATGACAACCAGACTGCTGTTCGTGAAATGCTTTCTACACCGGCCGACCTTGCCATTGTTATTGGTGGATACAATAGCAGCAATACGTCTCATCTGGTGGAATTGTGCGAACAACACCTGCCCACCTGGTTCATTGATTCCCCCGACAGATTGTTGTCGGATCAACAGATAGAACACAGACGTTGGGATACAAAAGAATTACAATTGCATCACCATTACCTGCCTACCCATCAGCCTATCAACCTATTGATAACCAGTGGTGCCAGCTGCCCCGATGCCGTAGTTGACCAGGTGATAAAACGTCTGGCAGGTTTTTATGGAGCCGAAGGAAAATTAAATTCCCTTACTGAAGAATGGTGCAATGCATGATTTTTGCACACATTTATAAAAAATAGTAATTTAAATTCGTGTTGCAGTTGTTCTGTAGAACGACTTTCATTGTGCCATCGATTACCCAAAGTACTTTTATCTTAGGGCCTTCAGTACATAGCTACCTATTTAACAACCTTTTCCAGCTATAAAAATTCAGTCATGCCCATTTGGTTCATAAAAGCCATTAGTTACATTTGGCCGGTAACCATTAAAGAATATACATCTACCTTCAGTGGGAATCTATTTGTACGCTACTTCATGGGAAAAAAGGTACTGGATTCAAAAACTACCAACTACTCATTTGGCGGATTACAAAAAGTATTACACCGGGCATTGGAATTATTACCACTGAATGATCGAATCGGAAAAATTTTGATTCTGGGACTGGGTGCAGGGTCTGTTGTGAAAACCTTGCGAGAGCAATTCCATTCTCAGGCAGCCATTACAGGCATTGACATAGATGAAGTAATGATAACCATCGCAAGAGAAGAGTTTGATGTAAAAGAAAGTATCGATACTTCATTTGTTGTAGCTGATGCCATTGAGTGGATCACTAACAACAACCAAGCATACGACCTGATAATTATTGATCTTTTTATCCGTGACACAATCCCGCAAGGAGCAACAGAAATGAATTTTATCAATCATGTTATTAATTCTCTCAGTTCAGGTGGCCAACTATTATTCAATACCATTCCTGAAACTTTTTCTAACGATAACCTTGACTTTTTAATTGATTTTTTGGAGGACAGACAAATAGAAGTTAGAAAAATGAGAAAGTGGGGATACTCCAACAATGTTCTGTTGGGATTAAAGAAAACAGCCAACAACCCTGATTAACTTCTTTATTTCTTCGCCATAAAAAATGAAGAACCCATGAAGTAGCTTTTTCATTCCCTTCTTTTGCTGCCAAGTGCAGCAGTTGCTAACTGCCATTAAGTTAGTTCAGCTTGATGCAAACACATTGTTGTCAGATAAAATAAGTAATTTCCCCTTTCAATCATCCCAAATATTTTAATGAATAAGTATTTTAACAAAAGAATTCCTTTGAACTTGTTGCGTCTGTCATTAACAAGTGGAATATTTTTTTGTACTGCTATTTTGTGCGCAGCGCAGGATTTTCCAGCATACCGGCTGTATAATCAACAGGGAAAGAAAATACGCTTTGAAAAAATGTTACAACAACTTGGAGAGGCAGATGTGGTACTTTTTGGCGAATACCACAACAATCCCATTGCTCACTGGCTGCAGCTGGAAGTAACCACTCAGTTGGCCAATCAACGACAACTTGTTTTGGGGGCAGAAATGTTTGAACAAGACAATCAACAAGCACTTACTGATTTCATTCAGGGAAAAATCTCTGAGAAACAATTGGATTCAAGTGCTCGCCTTTGGAAAAACTATCCAACTGATTATGCTCCGCTGGTGCGTTTTGCCAAAACCAGGGGAATAGCGTTTGCAGCTACTAACATTCCCCGGCGTTATGCATCATTGGTGGCAAGGGCAGGACTGGAAGCGTTGGATACCTTAGGGACATTACAAAAAAGTTGGATAGCACCCTTACCCATATCGTATGATTCAACTTTACCGGGATATAAAAATATGCTGGCCATGATGGGAGGTCATGGGGGCTCTAATCTACCCAAAGCTCAGGCGATTAAAGATGCTACGATGGCGCATTTTATTCTACAGTATTATCAATCCGGTAGTCTTTTCATTCATTTCAATGGATCGTATCACTCTGATTTTTATGAGGGCATTCTCTGGTATCTCAAGAGACAAAGACCTGAGTTGAAATTTGCAACTATCACTACCGTATCACAAAAAGACATAAGTCGTTTAGAGGCTGAGCACTTGGGAAGAGCTGATTATATTATCTGTGTGCCGGAAAATATGACGACCACTTACTAGTTTAGTTTTTTATCCGGTCATTTGCCCATTTCAATGCAGTCGCCAATTGTTGGTCGCGTGTCAGATTTGTATTGTCTAACTCGATTGCATCGGCTGCCTTGCGCAATGGACTAAATTCTCTGTTGCTATCGGTATAATCTCTTAATTCCAAATTGGTCTTTACTTCTTCGATTGTAAGATTTGGATTCCGCTCAATCAATTCTTTAAAACGCCTTTCGACCCTTACAGCAGGATCCGCAGTTACGAATATTTTCAGTTCGGCATGCGGAAAAACAGTAGTACCAATATCTCTTCCATCCATAACAATTCCTTTTTTCTCCCCCATTTTTTGTTGCTGTGCAACTGAAAATTCCCTGACTTCTTTGATGGCTGCGACTTCACTGACGTGTTCACTTACGAGCATATCTCTGATCAGAGCCTCTACATTCTCATCATTCAAGATCATATCACTTTGTCCGGTATGGGCATTGTATTCAAAATGCAAATTAATTTCAGTAAGTGCTTTTTTAACCCGCGAGGTCTCATTCCAATCGACATGATTTCGTAAAAAATACAAGGTGATGGCGCGGTACATGGCACCGCTGTCGATGTATAAATAATTCAATTCCTGCGCAAGCTGGCGAGCCAGGGTACTTTTTCCACAAGAAGAATAACCGTCAATTGTAATGATAATAGACATAGTTCAATGGGATTTCACATTCCTCCCAACATCAAAGGTGAACTAATTTAGGTGGAAAACCATATAAAATTGGGGCTCTATTTCAATGCAGCGAACAAATCAGGATAATCACTGATGATACCATTCACTCCCATGTCCTTTAATCGCTGTAAAGTAGGAAGATCATTAACTGTCCAAGGAATGAGAATCATCTTTCTTTCCCTGCATTGCTGCACCAAAGCGGGAGTAACAAGTTGGTGAGCCGGACTGTAAATAGTTGGGGTAAATCCAAGATTTTTCAGTTGGTCATCTAAAGACCTT
>JBJTTC010000183.1:0-3484 GCA_046079965.1 Sediminibacterium sp.
ATGATGAGAAATTTTGCGCAAGAAACAGGTTGCCATTTCTATGATATTGGAAGTGGGATATGTCATCAGGTGATGGTGGATCACCACAGGGTAAAGCCAGGCGAGATTTTCATGGGGGCAGATAGTCATACTCCTACCTATGGTGCACTGAATGCTTTGGCTTGTGGTGTGGGAAGTACTGATTTAGCCGCCGTTATGTTAACCGGAAAAATCTGGTTGAAAGTTCCTTCCAGCATTCGCGTGAATTTACATGGTCATCGGCTGAAAGAAGGCGTAAGCGCAAAAGATATCGTGCTGGAGGTAGTGAAGCAACTTACTATCAGCGGGGCTACCTATCAATCAGTTGAATACCATGGAGAACTCTTGCATCACCTGAGTCTCTCCGATCGAATGGTTCTTTGTAATATGGTGGCAGAGATGGGAGCCAAAACAGGTATAGTATCTCCCGAGGGACTGAAACTTCCCTATAATTTTGAACCTGTATTTGCTGATAAGGAAGCCATCTATTCAAGAACATTGGACATAGATGCCGGCTCCTTGGTTCCGCGCATTGCCATTCCTCATTCGCCGGATGATGTACATGATGTCAGTACTTATGCGGGAACACCGGTTAGCTATGGGTTTATAGGAACTTGTACCAATGGCAGACTCAATGATCTGCAGGCTGCAGCAGCTATTTTGAAAAATAAAAAAATTCCTCCTGGAGTAAGATTGGTCATTGCCCCGGCCAGCCGACAAGTATTGCTGGAAGCCCTAAAAGATGGAACCATAGAGACATTGATACAAGCGGGTGCCTCTATCATTAACAGTGGTTGCGGTCCCTGCGTTGGCACCCATGATGGCGTGCCCGGCGACGGGGAAGTTGTAATCAGTGCTGCCAACAGAAATTTTCGCGGTCGCATGGGGAATCCCCGTAGTGAAATTTACCTGGCAAGTCCGGCCACAGTAGCAGCCAGTGTTTTGCATGGAAGAATTACTTTACCCACACAATCAGATTGACATGGCAAAGGCACATGTGTATGGAGACAACATCGATACGGACCGAATCATTCCGGGAAAATATACAAAGACACTCGATCTGTCTACATTGGCAGCTCATGTTATGGAAGATCTTGACCCCGAATTTTCCTCTCGTTTCAAGACCGGTGATCTCATTGTAGCTGGGGATAATTTTGGTTGCGGCTCCTCGCGGGAACAAGCTCCGCTGGCATTAAAATCTGCAGGAGTCTCCTTGATAATCGCCCGTTTTTTTGCCCGCATTTTTTTTCGCAATGCGATAAATATCGGATTACCCGTGTTGGAAGTACCCCACCATAACATACAAATGGGAGATGAAGTTTATTTCGACCTCACCGAAGGGAAAGTTATGAACCACACACGACAAGAAGTTTATCAGGCAACCCCGCTCCCCCCTGTTATGCTGAACATTATGCAGGAAGGGGGACTGGTACCCTATCTTAAAAAACACAAAGACTTTATTATTTGATGAATTTACCGCTGCAAGACATACGAGTATTGGAATTTACCCACGCAGTAATGGGGCCCTCTGCAGGATTGATATTGGCCGATCTGGGAGCAGAAGTCATTCACATTGAACCATTGGAGGGTGATAGTACCCGATTATTGAAGGGATTTGGTCAGGGTTTTTTTACTTGCTACAATAGAAATAAAAAAAGCCTGGCTATTGATATCAAGACAGCAGAAGGCAAAGAAATAATTTACCGCCTGGTTGAGCAGTCCGATGTCCTCATAGAAAATTTTGGTCCGGGAACCATGGATCGTTTGGCATTTGGATATAAAGAATTGAAGAAATTGAATCCACGCCTCATTTATTGCTCTCTCAAGGGATTTATGCCAGGCCCCTATGAAAAAAGACATGCCATGGATGAAGTAGTACAGATGATGGGTGGGTTGGCTTATATGACCGGAAGACCCGGAGATCCCTTGAGGGCAGGCACTTCCATCGTAGATATCACCGGTGGAATGTTTGGCTGCATGGGAATTTTATTGGCATTGTATGAAAGAGAAAAAACAGGGAAAGGTAAAATGGTGAGGGCAGGACTCTTTGAAACAACTGCTTTTGTTATGGGACAACACATGGCACTTAGTGCGGTGACTAGACAACCTGTTCCACCTATGCCGGCTCGGCTCAGTCCCTGGAGTATCTATCGAATTTTTACTACTGCAGATCACCAACAGGTTTTCATTGGACTCATCAGTGAGAAACACTGGAAAAGATTTTGTGATGTTTTTCAACGTGCAGACTGGTTAACGGATGAACGCCTGCAAACCAATAACCAAAGGGTTGAGGCCAAAGAATGGTTTCAACCTGAAGTAGAAAAAATGATAGCAGGCTATTCGCTACAAGAAGTATTACAAAAATGTGAAAGAGCTGAAATCACCTTCGCCCCCATAGCAAAAACAGAAGATCTTTTTACAGATGAACACCTGAATAAAAGTGGCGCCCTGCTCGATGTTCAATTGAGCAATGGAACACATACCCGTTTGCCAAAGACACCCATTGGCTATGAAGATGCTGAAATTACCCTTCGTCTTCAGCCACCCCGAATAGGCGAACACACTTTGTCTGTTTTAACTGAACTGGGAATGACAGGAGAAGAAATCAACCAATTACAGTCTAAAAAAATCATTACAACTTAAATTACTTTCCATGTTTGATCTGGTCATAAAAAATGTACAAGTAGTGCAACCCGGTAACCAGGGAACTTTTCATGCTGATATTGCAATCAATGAAGGGAAAATTCAGCTGATAGCATCTTCCATATCTGCGGATCAGGCCCGCCAGACTTATGATGGGAAAAATCAGTTGGCTTTTCCCGGATTGGTGGATGCACACATGCACACCGGGATTTATAATCCATTAGCTGACGATGCCTTAACAGAAAGCAGGGCTGCAGCATCAGGCGGTGTAACTACTTCACTCAATTACATGCGTACCGGAAAATACTACCTCAATAAGACCGGTCCCTATGCAAGTTTTTTTCCGGAAGTGCTGGATATTTCCCGAAATAATTTTTACGTTGATTATGCCTATCACATTGCTCCTATACAATACAGCCATATTGATGAGATTGAATTGCTGGTTGAAAAATTCGGAGTCACCAGTTTCAAGATTTTCATGTTTTATGGCAACTATGGTCTCCATGGTAACAACTCAGCGCAAAAAGATTTTTTGATGACACCCGAAGGTGAGTTTTATGATTATGCCCATTTTGAATTCATCATGCGGGGGGTAACAAAAGCCATGGAAAAATATCCGGAAAAAGCCAGTGCCATTACTTTGGGACTGCATTGTGAAACAGCAGAGATCATGCGTGCTTACACCCGACTGGTGCAGGAAGAAGGTAAGCTAACCGGACTCAGGGCCTATTCAGCTGCAAGACCTCCGCATAGTGAAGGGCTAGCCATATTTATTGCTTCTTATCTGGCCAATGAAACTGCGTGTAAAAATATCAATCTTTTG
>JBJTTC010000184.1:0-3974 GCA_046079965.1 Sediminibacterium sp.
TAGGGTAGGTAATGCGTTTAGATGTAGCGCATTACTCAAATTTACAATTATCTTAAAAAGTTGCCGTTTTTTTGTCTTTTTTATCCGGGCAAGCACTTAGACCGACACCGCAATTCAGAAAATGAGTTTGTAACAGAATTACAGAAAATATTCCGGCTAGTCCAGAAGAGCGATGTTGGGGGCATGGATCCGGGAAAAATACGCTGATGGTAGGTCTATGTACTATCTGCTCGAATGTGCAGGATACAAAACATCCGGTCACATCATAACTTATATGAGCAAGTTCAAATACAAAGCTCCGTTTATAATTTCCGGGTTATTTCTCTATCACTGAATACTTGCTATAAATAGCCCGGTAGCCAAGCACGCCGGCTATCGGGCCAACAACATTCATCAGGAAAGTCTGGAATCCGACAGGAATGCTGGCTAGGTAACTTTTACTGTCCAGATACTTCAAGGTCACCAATTCCTGCACCAGGCCCGCTTTTCCATTCGGCATCTTGCCATCAATGGTTAGTCCGATAATGTTCTCTAATAAATAATCAAAATCCAAAGCCGGACTAACCGATTGTATGAAAACAGCAGGCTCATCGCCGGTGTTAAAATGATTATGGGGCTTGTTCCTGGGTAAAGTGATTTTTTCTCCCGCCGTTAACACCTGTTTCTTCCTATCTAGTAAAATGGTCAGTTTGCCCGACAATACCTCAAAATGCTCATCCTGCAACGCATGGAAATGGTTGGGCACCTGTTCCCCCTTCGACTTGAGCGTCATCTGAATAGATACGCTTTCTCCATTGGTGTCTTTCGCCGTTTCCAAAAATTCATAGATGTCTCCCTTATCAGGATTGACCATTATTTGTCCTTTCGATGGCATAGTCTTTTTTAAAGTTAAGTGATTCTTTTCTGAAAAGTTCTATAAGGCCAATACTGCATCCGTTGCTTTTGTAAAAATGCGTTTAAGATCTTTTGCGCCTCCGGAGCACTTGTGCGCCCTCTGGCGCATTCATGCACTCGAAGAAAAGGCCCCGGAGCAACTTTTTGGATTGAGTGAGGGATTTAATAATCGGGGGTAAAGCTCCTTCGTTCATCGCTGGCAGTGCAGCACTCACGGTGTTTATAGATGTTTCGTCACCGCGGGGTCTTCCGCCGAAGGCGGAGACCCTGCGGAAAAAAAAAGAAAATTAGTTCCTTGCAGTGGTTACCTAATACTTAGGCCTTATACCCATGTTGTAGAACATAAAACTCCACTTGTCAGTATCTTCCTCAATAACTTGTTGGGTACTCATGCCCGCCCCATGTCCCGCCTTGGTTTCAATTCTTATGAGCACAGGATTTGTTCCTATGTGTTTCTCCTGTAGGTTCGCTGCAAACTTAAAGGAGTGTGCCGGTACCACCCGATCATCATGATCTGCCGTTGTTACCATGGTTGCGGGATAATTCGCTGCTTTTACATTGTGCACGGGAGAATATTGATAGAGGTAGTCAAACATTTCTTTGCTATCTGCTGAAGTACCATAGTCATAAGCCCAGCCACCACCGGCAGTGAATTGATGATACCGCAACATGTCCATTACACCTACTGCCGGAAATGCAACTTTACATAAATCCGGTCGTTGGTTCATTACCGCACCTATCAATAAACCACCATTGCTGCCTCCCTCAATCGCTAATTTTTCAGTAGAAGTATAGTGGTTATTTTTCAGGTATTCCGCCGCAGCAATAAAGTCGTCGAATACATTCTGCTTTTTAGTTTTGATGCCTTGTTCATGCCAGGCCTCCCCATATTCGCCTCCTCCGCGCAGATTGGGTACTGCTAATACACCACCATTCTCTAATAAAATAATACTGGAGGTGTTGAAATAGGGGGTAAGACTTATGCTGAATCCGCCATAACCCGTTAACAGGCAAGGATTGTTGCCATTTAATTTCAATCCCTTTTTATAAGTAATAATCATAGGGATTTTAGTTCCGTCCTTGGAGGGGTAAAAAACCTGTTTAGACTCATAGTCATCAGAATTGAAATCAAGCTTAGGTTTCTTAAACAGTTCAGTTGTACCGGTTTCAATGTTCAATTTATAGGAAGAATTAGGATGGGTATAATCTGTATATGCATAAAACAATTCTTTGTCCTCATTTTTTCCCATGAAACCACCTGCAGAGCCCAAACCCGGCAGTGCAATCTCTCGTATTTGTTGCCCGGTTTTACTGTACTGGTAGACCTTGCTTACAGCATCCTTCAGATAATTACAGAATATGTATCCACCGGCAGTTGTCGTGCTCAATACCTCCGGTTTTGTATCTATGAGTACTTTCCAATTCGCTTCCTGTGGTTTACTCAAAGGGGCTATCATTAATTTCCCGGTGGGAGCGTTTCGGTCTGTTTGGATATAAATATTTTTTTCGTCTATATCTACAACCGTATGTGAATTATTTTGATCAGTTACAATGGGGATGAATGTTGCTTTTGGATTGGTCAGATCTAATAGAAATAAATTGTTGCCATAAGTTGAATTGGAACAACTAATGATTAGCCAGTGCTGGTTTTCACTTAGTTCTGCCCCAACGTACCTGATTTTTTCTCCTTTGCCCCCAAAGATTAATTTATCCTCTTTCTGGGGCGTACCCAGTTGATGATAATAGAGCTTATGGTTATCGGTTTTTCCCGCTAAAAAGCTCCCTTCAATGGGTCGATCATAGGTGCTGTAGAAAAATCCTTCGTTATTTTTCCAACTGGCACCTGAAAATTTTATGTCCTTCATGGTATCTCCGACCTGCTTTTTAGTAAGAGCATCTATAACAATTATTTTCTGCCAATCGCTGCCACCTTCCGAAATATTATAAGCCGCCATGGAGCCATCATGGGAGAAAGTGATTCCCCCTATAGATGTGGTACCATCTTTGGAAAAGGTATTTGGGTCTATGAAAACTTCGGCTGCACCGCCCTCTATGGGTTCCCGGTACATGACACTCTGGTTCTGTAACCCCGAATTCTTAGAGTAATAGTAGTACTTACCCTGTTTCACCGGCCGTGTAAACTTTTCATAGTTATACAGGTGCTCACTTCTTTTTCTGATAGCATCGCGGAAAGGTATTTGTTGCAGATAACTCTGTGTTACCTTGTTTTGCGCAATTACCCAATTACCTGTTTCACTGCTGGTGTCATTCTCCAGCCAGCGATATGAATCTGTTACTATCGTGCCGAAATAATTATCGCGCACGGTGGTGTCTTTTCTGGTTTCAGGGTACTTTAAAGCAATTGTGGCAAAACTGCTAGTATCTGAACTGGTGTTGTTGCAGGATACAATCACGAGTATCGCTACAAGAGGCAATAGACTTTTGATCATTGGGATGGATTTAAATTTTCGGGAGTTCGATCCTTGAAGGTACGGAAAGAGGAAAAAAGATTGATGCGTAAAGGAATTTTATATCCCAGATTCCTAAATTCTATCTTAAACTGTCAACGGATAAGGATCAGTTGTTGGGGTTACATGCCGCTTTTATTTTTCGTCACCGCGGGGTCTTTCTTACGGCTTGCGCGTAAGAAGACCCTGCGGAAAAAAACTAACAGGTTAGCTTGTTTGAAATTCTCTCCTCCGATAAGTCTCTCCGACTTAGGAGGAGGACTTTGCGGCTTGAACGCTGATCTATCTTATCAATGATAAACTAGGTTATATTTAATTTTCTTTCATGCCGCAGGGTCTCCGCCTTCGGCGGAAGACCCTACGGAGAAGAAAGCTCCTTCGTTCATTGCTGGCAGTGCAGCACTCACGGTATTTTTAGATGTATTATCTATCTGCCAGCACAATACGGAAGCGGATGTCAACCTGGTTGTCAACTTTCACGAATAGTAGACTTGGTCTTTTAATGGTATATTCTTCCAATAGAATAGGGAAGGAGCCTATAAATTCAGTACGATTATTGTTTTTTATCATTTTCACCACTGTTTGCATGTCGCGGGTAACACCAGGAAATTG
>JBJTTC010000185.1:0-3804 GCA_046079965.1 Sediminibacterium sp.
CATTTTCCTACCGGCGGCTTTGCGCGAGCTCAGGGGTTGAAATTGACTGCTAAGTGTTACTTTTGCAGCCCGGCCTCGTAGTACAATGGATAGTATAAGAGTTTCCGAAGCTCCAGATCCAGGTTCGATTCCTGGCGAGGCCACCACCTGAAAAATTTCTTTTTTTCCGAAGCTCCAGATCCTTGGTTCCCTGCCTGCCGGCAGGCAGGGATTCCTGGCGAGGCCATATAAAACCAGCGCGAGTGTGAGTGGGGAGTGTGAAAATCTCCACACTCATGCTCCAGAGGTGCACAAGCACTCAAACTCACACTCTTTTAGCATAACGTCGTAAAGTCAGCGTGATAAAGTTAGTGTGAGTGTGGGATTGAGTGTGAAAATCTCTACTTGCTCCATAGGCGCAGAAGCCTAGACTCAAACTCACATTTAGCTCATAGTTATTTAAACTACCTTCAACGCCATTCCTCTCTGCTCTTCATGAAATACACCCTGTTCATATACCAAATGTCCGTTGACCAGGGTGTGCGTTATTTGCGTAGAAAACTTGGTGCCTTCGAGAGGTGACCAGCCACATTTGTACAAGATATTATCTTTGCTTACTGTCCAGTCGGCTTCACTATTTACCAGCACCAGATCTGCATAGTATCCTTCACGGATAAATCCTCTTTTCTCTATGCTGTACAATATTGCCGGATTATGGCACATTTTCTCTACAATTTTCTCCAAGGAAATTTTTCCTTCTTTATAGAATTCGAGCATCACATTCAACGAGTGTTGAACCATGGGCGCACCTGACATCGATTGGAAATAGGGCTGCAATTTTTCTTCCAGGGTATGCGGCGCATGATCGGTGGTTACCAGATCAATGCGGTCATCAATTAACGCTTTTAGCAATCCATCTTTGTCTTTTTGGGTCTTGATGGCAGGATTCCACTTGATCAGCATGCCCAACCGGTCATAATCTTTATCAGAAAACCAGAGATGGTGAACCGACACTTCTGTGGTGAACTTTTTTTCTTTCAGCGGAATATCATTCCGAAACAAATGGGTCTCTGCTTCTGTTGTCAGGTGCAGAATGTGCAACCTTGCTCCGTATTGTTTTGCCAGCCGGATGGCTCTTTCAGTTGCCTCATAGCATGCCTGTTCACTTCTAATCAGGGGATGGCACCAGGCAGGGATGTTTTCTCCCCATTTATCGCGGTACAACTCTTCATTGGCCTCTATCAACTGTTCTTTTTCGGAATGGATGGCAATGATCGATTTGCAATTAGCAAACAGCTTTTCGAGTGTAGCAGGATTGTCAGCCAGTAAATTCCCCTTTTTAGTAAAGTACAATCCATCATCTGAAACAGCCAGTAGTCCTGAGGTATCCAACTCAATCACTTCATCAATATTGTCATCATTCACGCCAAGAAAAAAACCAAAATTGGCCAGTGATTTTTCACCAGCTAATCTGTATTTGTCTTCCAGAATTTCCATGGACAATACATTCGGTCGTGTATTGGGCATGTCAATGAAGGAAGTCACTCCCCCGGCCACGGCTGCCTTGCTTTCAGAATAGAGATCTGCCTTGTGGGTAAGTCCGGGTTCTCTAAAATGCACCTGTCCGTCTATAACACCAGGCAATAAGAAATGTCCTCTCCCGTCAATCACCTTATCGACCGATTCATTGGTAAGGGTTCCGATTTTTTGGATCAAGCCATTGTCGATGAGTACATCTGCCGGGTATGATTTACCCTCATTGATCAAGGTGGCCTGTTGGATCAGAATTTGTTTCATCTAACTAATTCAACTATTACTAAAATAATATTACTTACCAGGTTTTACAACAAATCCCGGCCGCAAATAAGGCGCTAAGGTATTCCAGTCCAGCAAGATTTCGGGGGTACCCGATGAACCCGGACCTACTTCATACTTTCCAAATACAAACCCTATACCGTGGTCTCTTATCACAAAACACTGCAGGTTCGAACCATAAAAAAATCCATCACATTTACATTTTTCTTTGTCTAATGTTACACCATCTGCTTGTAGAAAATTTAATCCGAAACTTTCATTGTACATGTCGGAATCAAAAGTCAAGGTATCTTTTGCTGCTTGCTCAGCAAGAAGTTTAGTCAGTTGGATGTCATTGTTGTTGGAAAAATTCAGTATTTGCTGAATATCGAGCAATTGGTTGTTCCTAAAGCTAAAGCTTGTCACTTTCTGGTTGCCGCTGGCACTGCCGGTATTTTCATATTCATTCATCAGATAGCTGACAGTTTGTAATGAATCAGATCGTACCACCGTAAAACCAATGATATAAATATTCGTGCCTTCATTTACATTTTTCCACTCTTGTTTTTTATCGCTTATTTTTAACTCTACCCACTTTTGTAAAACGCTTTCTTTGTCCTGTACTTCAATTGGATAGCTGGCTTTGAATAATTTATGCTCTGAAGAATCAATTAATTGTTGGGATAGGTTCGCTTGCCCCGTATTTTCATGGTTTGAGAGGTTGATGCAACCGGGATACAAAACTGCAATAAAAAAAAGGCTCATGAAAAAACGGCTAATCGGGATGCTCATTTTAGGCGATATTTTTTAATCAAAAAATTTTTTCTACTATCAACTATAGTTATTTCAAATATCATTCATTTAGCTAAATTTTACTAATTTGTTTCTTTGATTCTTTATCTATGTCTGCATATCACCCTGTTTCGATTCGGACAACCGAAAGAATAGCTGAAGTAGCTTGGTTTGATGATCTCTGTGGCGGAGATACTGCTTTCCTGGGAGAACTGGATGGCCAGAGGAGGAGCAGCTATGAACATTGCGCTTCCATTGCTGAGCAAACAGATAAACAAGGCTTTAAAAACATTCTTCTACCTACTTCTTATATGGTAGGTCAGGAAGGTATTCCCTTTGCTGCAGCCGTAGCACACCGAACAGAGCAAATGAATCTTTTGCTGGCTATTCGAACTGGTGAGATACACCCACCCATGTTGGCAAGACATATTGCGACCCTGGATCACTTGCTCAAAGGTAGACTGACCATCAATATCATCAATTCAGATTTACCGGGATGCAAGGAAGACCCTGATCTTCGGTACCAGCGCTGTGCGGAAGTCATTGAAATTTTACAGCAGGCATGGACTCGAGATGAGATTGATCACCGGGGTAAGGTTTACCCTCATTTCCAAATGAAGACGGATCCTGTTAAACCCTATCAGCAATTAGGTGGTCCATTGTTATATTTTGGAGGTATTTCGCCCGGATCCAGAGATCTTTGTGCCCGCTACTGTGATGTTTTTCTGATGTGGCCTGAAACAGAAGAACAGATATATGCTACAATGCAAGACATGAGCCACCGTGCTGCTGCCCATGGAAGACAAATAGACTTTGGATTGCGCATCCACATCATCGTTAGAGAGACAGAAGAAGCTGCTAGGGATCATGCTTCCCGGATAATGAGTCGATTTGATGCTGACAAACTCAATCTAAAAAACCGCGCACAGGATGTACAGTCCGAGGGCGTCCGCCGGCAAGATACATTGCGTGCAGAAAAAGCAGATGCAAATGACTTCGTGGAACCCCATTTGTGGATGGGCATCGGTCGCGCTCGCAGTGGTTGCGGAGGCGCACTCGTAGGCACCCCCGATCAGCTTTTGTCTAAATTACAACGATACATGGACATGGGTATTCGGTCATTTATTTTGTCGGGGTATCCATTGAAGGAAGAAGCCAATTATGTAGCAAAATATATTTTACCACATCTTCCCTTGGCGCAATTGAATATTTTGCAGGGGAGAAAACCATCTTCCGAAC
>JBJTTC010000186.1:0-13227 GCA_046079965.1 Sediminibacterium sp.
TTTCGGCCTGCCGATATAGGGCAACCCATCAGCAGAGCAAGGGCGATAACCATACCAAATATCTTTTTCTTCAGGGAATGGTATGCTTTTATCAGGAAGAAATTCACTTACAGCTTTCAGTACCCCCTTCATTCTACTCAAATTCGGAGGTGCATTGGTTGGGACAATTTCCATGGTTCCACCAATGCGTAATTTTCCTCCCTGGAGTGGTGTAAGTGCCACCCTTCCCTCCGTTAAAATTGCCGGATGCTGTAATTTAAAATCTTCATTACTCATGGTAAGTGAATAACCTCTTCCAGCAACAAGTGGAATAGATAAATGCAATTGTCTGATAAGATTGCTACTCCAAGAGCCTGCGGCCAAGACAACTGCATCTGCCGATATACTTTGATTGGCTGTGATTACAGATTTGAGCTGGCTTCCGGTTGCAGAAAAATTTACTGCCTTTTCTTGAATGAATTCAACACCGGCCTGGGTAAGTTTGGTTTTCAAACAGGTCATCAAAAGTTGAGGGAATAAATGGGCATCTCCGGGAAACCAAATCGCACCCAACGCATTAAATTTCAAATCAGGTTCGAGTGTCCGTAGCTCATGGTAATCAATCAACCGAGTACCGGTTAGTTCCAATTCTAGGGCTTTTGCACAGGTATGTGCAGCATGGCTGGCAACAGTCTCTGTTTGAAAAATTTCAAGCAGTCCCTTTTTCTCATATCCGAAATTAAACTCTGGGATGGCTGCCCATTGCTCATAAATTGATTGGCTAAAGAGGGCAATGTCACGCAAGGGTATAGCAGCTTCTGCAACTTTCTTTTCATTAGCAGCATGTATGAAATACCATCCCCATCGGATAAGATCCAGGTTGAGGCGAGGTTGAATATAAAAAGGACTTTCCCTGTTCATCATCCAGCGCAGCCCTTGTTGCACGATGCCCGGTGTGGCGAGGGGTATGAAATGACTGGGACAAACATAACCGGCGTTGCCATGAGAACAATTGGGCATGGCTTCTGCTGTGTCGAGTATTGTTACCCGGTGTCCGGCTTGTTGTAGGAACCAGGCACTACTGCAGCCAATAATTCCACCACCTATGATTACAATTTTCATGTTTCGAACATTAAATTACCTGAAACCCATGGGCATAAGGATCATCTTCCGGATGGATGGTAATGATATTATGGCCATAGATTTTTGCCCAGCCTTCAATACCGGGAACTATGGCGGACTTACCCCCTACTTTTGTTATGTCCTCAATCGTTCCTATAAAGGTTGAACCGATGATGCTCTCATGAATGAATTTATCTCCCTTTTTTAGTTTTCCTTTAGCAAACCATTGTGCCATACGGGCGGAAGTACCGGTTCCACAAGGTGATCGATCGATGGCTTTGTCACCATAGAATACTGCGTTGCGGGCATCTGATGAGGGATTCATTACTTTTCCTGTCCATAAAATATGAGAACAACCCTGAATGGTAGAATTGTCGGGGTGAAGAAAGGTATAGCGTTCATTGATAGCGGAACGCAACTGGCGAGACCAATTGATGAGGTCGGAAGCTGAGTAATTTTCTATACCCGTGAAATTGGGTTGCGGATCTACAATGGCATAAAAATTTCCTCCATAAGCAACATCGATCACCAATTTACCAAGTCCGTTACCTACTACTTCCAAATTAGTTTGGTCGAGGAAGGAAGCTACGTTGATGATTTTGACTGCGCTCACCTTATTGCCTTTCATAGAATAATGAACCTTTATCAATCCGGCTGGAGTTTCCAACCGAAGGGTACCTGGAACTTTGGGTATAATCAACCCTTCCTCCAGAGCAATGGTTACGGTTCCTATGGTTCCGTGTCCGCACATGGGAAGACAGCCACTTGTTTCAATAAAAAGGATAGCAACGTCATTTTCCGAATCATGGGGTGGGTACAAAATACTTCCACTCATCATGTCATGACCGCGAGGTTCGAACATAAGTCCCTTTCTAATCCAATCGTATTCCCGCAAAAAATGCTGTCTTTTTTCACTCATATTTTTCCCTTCCAAAGCCGGTCCACCGGAGGCAACTACCCTCACCGGGTTTCCGCAGGTATGGCCGTCAATGCAATAAAATGCGGGAGATTTGAAGCGGGAAGGAACCAAAAAGGGGGTTGCAATGGGGGGAGTGGACATATGAGATAACAACGGGATGAAATATTGCTTAATTTTAGCTAATTCAAATCAGATGGAAACTTACGGAAAAATATTGTTGATTGCCATGCCTGTTTTCCTCTTGCTGGTGTTGGCAGAGAAACTGTATGGTATTTTAAAGGGAAATGACACCGTTCGCAACATGGATATGATATCCAGTCTTAGTTCGGGTTTAACCAATGTAACGAAAGATGTGTTGGGACTGAGCATTGTGTTGCTTTCATATGAATGGATGGTACAGCATTGGGCTTTGGTGCACATACAATCTTCCTTCTGGATGTACTTCATCGCATTCATTGCACTGGACTTCATGGGATATTGGGTACATAGAATACAACACAGGGTAAACTTTTTTTGGAATGGGCATTTGGTTCACCACAGTAGTGAGGAATTCAACCTTGCCTGTGCATTAAGGCAGAGCATTTCTTCCCTGGTAAGAATATTTACTATTTTTCTTTTGCCGGCTGCCTGGCTGGGTATTCCTGCCAAAGTGATAGCCATAGTGGCACCCCTGCACCTTTTTGCCCAATTTTGGTACCATACCCGTCACATAGGAAAAATGGGTTGGTTGGAATATATCATAGTAACCCCTTCGCATCACCGGGTTCACCATGCCATCAATCGGGAGTACATGGACAAAAACTTCAGCCAGATATTCATCATTTGGGACAGATTATTCGGGACGTTTCAAGAAGAATTGGATAATGTACCTGCTGTTTATGGAATTACCCGCCCCGTTGCAACCTGGAATCCCATCAAGATCAATTTCATGCACGTTTGGCTGTTGATCAAGGATGCTTGGAGAACGCAGCGCTGGAAAGACAAATTGCGCATTTGGTTCATGCCAACGGGTTGGAGACCGGAGGATGTGAGTAAACAATACCCTGTTTACAAAATTGAAGATGTCTATCATTTCTCCAAATATGACACACCTGCATCACCGGGATTTGCTACATGGATTTGGATACAAATGTTGTTGCTGTTGCTGATGTTGGTTCATTTCTTTGGCAATATCGCTGCCATTGGGAGTCCGGGAATATTTTTTTACGGGGGATATGTTTTCCTTTCGGTTTATTCCTATACAGAATTAATGGATAAGAATCCCAGGGCCTGGATTTGGGATGTTGTAAAAGCAGGTTATGTAGGATTCATTTTGCTGCGATCAGGAGATTGGTTTGGATTGTCTTCCTTTTTACCGGGGGTTATCTATTGGTTGGTGATCTATCATTTGATTTCTATTGCTGTGAGCTATTTCTATTCCAGGAGTTTCCGCCAGTCAAACTTTGCGACAGCCGATTAAAAGTAGTTGAGCTAATGGGGGATTTTCTCTTATCGTTGTTGTAATTCTTTTGGTAGCCAGGTTTGTGGAAAATTCTGAAAAGCTACGGGTCGCAACCACCTTTTTACAGATTGTGTTCCTACCGCTGTAAATCTGCTGTCAGTAGTTGCAGGAAATGGTCCGCCATGTACCATGGCATCGCAAACCTCAACCCCGGTGGGAACACCATTGCATATCAGACGCCCGGCAATAGGTATGGACGCTTGCAAAAATTCAGCATATTCATTCCAATCTGCTTCGGTTGCCATCAATGAAACGGTGAGTTGGCCCTTTACAGCCCCCAGAACCTGCATCATTTCATCCTTATTTTTACAAGTTACCAGCAACGAGAAGGGACCGAATACCTCTTCCCGAAGTATAGGTTGCTCCATAAAAACTTCTGCTGAAACGGTAGCCAAAATGGGATGAGCGAAATGATTATTATCTATATTTTTAATTGAGGTAACTAAATTTATATTCTTGATATTCAATATTTTAGATGAATTAAAAAAATAAGAATCAGCGATCCCCTTGTGCAGCATAGCGCCTGGAGAAACAGCATTCAAACGATTGGACAGTAATTCGATGAACACATTCAACCCGTCAGCTTCGACGGCTATAAGTAATCCCGGATTGGTACAGAATTGTCCGACCCCCAATGTGATTGAATCCGCAAGAAGTTCTGCCAGTTGACCGGGGTTTGTTTTGAGGTAATCGGGAAAAATGAGTACCGGATTGATGCTTCCCATTTCAGCAAAGACGGGGATGGGCGAATTTCTTGCGGCTGCATGGTCCCAAAGCGCTTTTCCGCCGGAAAAAGAACCGGTAAATCCGACGGCAGCGGTATGAGGGTGTTGCACCAATAACCGGCCTGCTTCAAAAGTTACTTCTTCTACGTGTTGAAAAACATAGGGTGGCATTCCTGTATCTGATGCAGCGTCAATAATGGCATTAGCCACCAGGCAAGAGGTCTGTAGGTGTGCAGGGTGTGCTTTTACCACTACTGAACAACCGGCTGCCAATGCGCTGGCGGTATCCCCACCCGCAGTGGAATAAGCGAAGGGAAAATTACTAGAACCGAAAACCACAACGGGTCCTAATGGAAACAGCATGCGCCGAATGTCGGAATGGGCTGTGGGGTTATCACCAGGGGGTATGTGCTGAATGATTTCCAGCCAATCATTTTTTTGCAGCATATGGGCCATCTGCTTAAACTGGAGCAGGGTTCTGCCCCGCTCATTGACCAGGCGGGCAGTTGTGAGATTGGTTTCAGCTGCGGCAATATGAATCAATTCATCCCCCAATGCCATGATCTTTTCTCTTATGCATAGTAAGAATTCTACCCTTCGGGCAGAAGAGACTTGCCTATACGATTGAAAGGCAGTAGCAGATTGTTGCATTACCTGATCAACTGTTGCTGATAAATGTTGGTTTGATTCCATGGTGTTTACAAATCAGAGCAATGAATGATATTCCGGTAAGTTGGGTCGGGCTTCAATGGCAGTCCGAATAATGTCTTGGATAGAGGTACGCTCCTCCCCTTTCAAAATCAGTCTTGGGGTACGTACCCATTCTGTTCCATATCCACTCATTTGTCCGGCTAGTTTGATGTATTGCACCAGTTTGGGATGGATATCGAGTTCAAGCAGGGGCATGAACCATCGATAAATCGGAAGGGCTTCCTGAATGTTACCCGCTTTCACCAGTGCGTAGATAGCCAAGGTTTCCTCGGGAAATGCACATACCAATCCTGCTACCCAGCCCTTTGCTCCGGTTACCAATTCTTCCAAAGCAAGGGTATCTACGCCACAAAGGATGGAAAAACGATCCCCGAAACGATTGATCAAACGAGAAACATTGGTGACATCGCGGGTAGATTCTTTTATTGCACCTATGTTGTGACATGAAGCCAATTGTTCGAACATTTCCAGTGTAACATTGATTTTATAGTCCACCGGATTATTATAAATCATAACCGGAAGTTCGGTTGCTCCCGCCAGTGTTTTAAAATAGGTAACTGTTTCATCATCGTCCGAACGATAGCGCATGGGGGGCAGCAGCATGAATCCGTTGGCACCCCATTTTTCAGCAAGTTGTATCTGATTGATGGCAATGGAGGTATTTCCTTCTGCAATATTCAGAAGAACCGGTATTTTTCCTGCCGCAACCGAAAGGGCAGCCCGTATTAATTTTTCTTTCTCTTCTATAGTAAGCACACTGGCCTCTCCCAAAGAGCCACCGATGATGATTCCGGAGGCACCTGCTTTTATTTGTCGATCTACTTGTTTTTCAAACAGGTTCAGATCTAATTGCTCCTTTGTATCCAAAGGAGTTGTCATCGCAGGCATAACGCCCTTCCAAATAAATGGCATGAGTAAAATAAATTTTGAACGAAAAGATAATGAAAATTATGCTACGACTTCTGCTTCCAGATCGTAATCAAAGGCACGGGTAATTTTTGCCTGAACGAATGATCCTATGGGAAGTTTTTTATTTGTTTGAAGAATCACTTCATTGTCCACTTCAACGCTATCAAACTCCGTTCTCCCGATGTAACGCCCGGCTTCTTTTTTGTCAATCAATACCGGAACCACCTGTCCAACTCTCTCCTGATTTTTTTCATAACTGATTTCCTGTTGTACTTCCATGATGCGTTGTGCACGAGCAGCTTTCACATCGGCGGGAACATCATCCCTCAATTCATGTGCGCCGGTATTTTCTTCGTGGCTGTAATGAAATATTCCCACCCGATCGAAGCGATGTTTTTGCAGAAAATCAGTTAATTCATTCACATCCTTTTCCGTTTCTCCGGGAAACCCGGCAATGAGGGTTGTTCGCAGGCATATTCCGGGTATCTTTTCCCGAATGGCATAAATCAACTCATCCATTTCTTCCCTGGTAATGTTCCTCCGCATGGCTTTCAGCATGTTGTTGCTGGCATGTTGAAGAGGCATGTCCAGGTAGTTGCAAATATTTGGTCGATCCCGCATCACATCCAATACTTCGAGGGGGAGTTTACTAGGATAGGCATAATGCAGGCGTATCCATTCCAGTCCTTGCACGTCTGCCAATTGATTGAGCAATTCGGGAAGGGCCCTGCGCTTGTAGATATCCAAACCGTAATAAGTGAGCTCCTGCGCAATCAGCATGATTTCCTTTACACCCCGGCTAACCAGTTTTTGTGCTTCCTGCACAAGGGTTTCTATGGGTTGACTAACGTGGCCACCGCGCATCAGAGGTATGGCACAAAAAGAACAGGTTCGGTTGCAACCTTCACTGATTTTTAGGTAAGCATAATGGGAAGGAGTGCTGAGCAAACGTTCTCCGATCAATTCTTTCTTGTAATCGGCATTCAGTGTTTTGAGTAAAAAGGGGAGTTCCATTGTTCCGAACCAGGCATCTACTTCAGGCATTTCTTTTTCCAGATCATTCCGGTATCGTTCGCTAAGACATCCTGTAACATAAACCTTCTCTAATTTACCTCGTCGTTTCAATTCCAGCTGCTCAAGTATGGTATTGATGCTTTCTTCTTTTGCCTTGTCAATGAAACCGCATGTATTGATAACAGCAATGTTATGGTCGAGGCGACTGTTTTCGTGAACCACGGCAATATCATTGGCCAACAACTGACCACTCAATACTTCACTGTCCACGAGGTTTTTGCTACAACCCAGTGTTATGATATTTACTTTATCGCCGGAGAGTTTACCTGCTTTCATGAGCGGCACAAAGGTAGGCATAAGTGAGCAAAGCTGTGGGGATAAAGGACCACGTTACTTGTGTATCTCACTGGTAAAATGAAAATGCAATGCCGGGTTGTTGTTGATTTCCGTATTCAGGAACCATTCGCTTTGAGCAAGATATACTGGATGTCCGTCTTTGTCCTCCGCAGCATTTTGCTGTTTGAAGCGAAGGAAGTCTTCCAGTTTTCCGGGTTCTTCTGAAGTAAGCCAACAGGCTTTGTAGAAAGGAAGTGTTCTAAATTCGCAGGCAGCGCCGTATTCCTGTAGCAGGCGGTATTGTATTACTTCAAATTGTAATTCTCCCACGCAACCGATGATTTTTTTATTTCCGCCAAATTGTGTGAAGAGTTGGGCTACTCCTTCATCGGTTAATTGGCGGATACCTTTTTCAAGTTGTTTGGTCTTCATAGGATCTTTGTTCACCAATTCTTTGAAAATCTCAGGAGAGAAGGAAGGAATGCCTGTGAAATAAAAATCTTCTCCCTCGGTAAGTGTATCACCGATTTTAAAATTTCCTGTATCGAAGAGACCTACAACGTCCCCTGCGTAGGCATCTTCAATGATGTCTTTGCTTCGAGCGAGAAAGCTATAGGGGTTGCTGAAGCGCACATCTTTGTCCAATCGCACATGGTGATAATATTTGATTCTCTCAAATTTACCGCTGCAAATGCGCATAAAAGCGATGCGGTCCCTGTGTTTAGGATCTAGGTTGGCATGAATCTTAAATATAAATCCACTGAAATTATCTTCCGATACTTCCACTTTGCGGGCGGATGTTTCGCGGCTGCGGGGTGCGGGGGCAATGCGTGTGAAAGTATCAAGAAGTTCTTTGACACCGAAATTATTAACTGCACTTCCAAAAAAAACCGGCGCGACTTTTCCCAGGAGGTAGTCCTGCAAATTTAATTCGCCATATACCCCTTCAATCAATTCCACATCCTCCCTCAATATGGCTGCATCCCGGTCTCCCACTTTTTCCTCCAACAGTTGATCTGAAAGCTGCTCGATGGAGATGGCGGCATCATCTGATGTACCGCTGTGGGCTGTGAATAAACGGAGACTATGGTTATCGAGGTTATAAACACCCTTGAAATCCTTGCCACTATTGATAGGCCAGGTCATTGGGTGAAGAGAAATTTTTAATTCTTTTTCAATTTCTTCTAATAGATCAAAACGATTTTTTCCATCCCGATCCATTTTATTGATGAAAACAATAACGGGAGTATCTCGCATACGGCATACTTCCATGAGACGACGTGTTTGTTCCTCCACACCATTCACACTGTCAACAACCATGATTACACTGTCAACCGCCGTCAGGGTTCTATAGGTATCTTCTGCAAAATCTTTGTGTCCGGGTGTATCGAGCAGATTGATCAGGTAATTGCCATACTCGAAGGTCATTACGGAAGTTGCTACAGATATACCCCGTTGGCGTTCGATTTCCATGAAATCGCTGGTGGCATGTTTTTTAATTTTATTGCTTTTTACAGCACCTGCAACTTGAATAGCACCACCAAACAACAATAATTTTTCAGTAAGGGTTGTTTTACCGGCATCCGGGTGTGAGATGATGGCAAAGGTCTTTCGCCTGTTGATCTCCTGGGCGTATTTCATAATGGCGGCAAAGGTAAGGCAGGCAAATGAAAATACACTTGTAATGGGAGGTTATTACGTTGGTGCCTGTATTGCATCAAATATCAATGGCCTCTCCGTAAGCAGCTGCGGTTGCTTCCTTGAATGCCTCACTCATGGTGGGGTGTGGATGAACGGCATTGAGGATTTCGGAAGCGGTGGTTTCAAGTTTCCTGGCTACTACTGCTTCGGCTATCATTTCTGTGACATTCATACCTATCATATGGCAGCCAAGTAATTCGCCGTAGCGGGCGTCATATACCACTTTTACGAATCCATCAACCGATCCGGCGGCACTGGCTTTCCCGCTGGCCATGAATGGAAACTTTCCAACTTTGACTTCATATCCTGCTTCTTTGGCTGCCTTTTCAGTATATCCAACGCTGGCAATTTCTGGTGTACAGTAGGTACATCCGGGAATATTATTATAATCCAGGGGTTGAGGCAGATGATGGTGTTTTTTCTCAAGATAAGCAATGTGTTCAGCTGCATTGATTCCTTCTTTGGCTGCCACATGCGCCAATGCCTGTCCGGGAGTACAATCGCCAATTGCATAAATACCGGCTACAGCAGTCTGCTGGAAGGGATCCACCAGTATTTTTCCCTTTTCAGCCTTGATACCATTCTCTTCAAGTCCGATGTTTTCTATATTGGCCACTACTCCAACTGCGCTGAGAACGATATCGGCTTCCAGGGTCACAATGGAGCCATCTGCTTTTTTCACTTTAGCTTTCACGCTTGCACCGGTGGTATCCACGGATTCAACGGTTGACTGTGTCATTATTTCAATGCCCTGCTTTTTATATTGTTTTTCCAGTTCTTTTGAAATGTCTTCATCTTCCACCGGAACTATGCGCGGAAGAAACTCCACTACCGTTACCTTGGTGCCCATGGAATGATAGAAATGAGCAAATTCTATTCCAATGGCTCCGCTTCCAACAATGATCATGCTCTTGGGTTGATTGGGTAATGTCATTGCTTCTCTGTACCCGATAACCTTTGAACCATCCTGTTTTAGTGCAGGTAATTCTCTTGACCGGCCACCTGTAGCTATGATGATGTATTTAGCTTCAACCACTTGTTGTTTTCCGTCGGCAGCAGCAACGCTTACTTTACCTTTAGATTGAATGCGACCATAACCCATGATCACATCAATTTTATTTTTCTTCATCAGAAACTGAACTCCCTTGCTCATTTTGTCTGCTACCCCGCGGCTACGCTTGATCACGGCACCAAAATCGTGTGATACTCCCTGTGCCTGAAGACCGTATTGTCCCGCATGCTTTAGGTAATCATATACCTGGGCACTTTTGAGCAGGGCTTTGGTTGGAATACAACCCCAATTGAGGCATACACCCCCCAGACTTTCTTTTTCGATAATGGCCACTTTCAATCCCAACTGGGAAGCACGGATGGCTGCCGGATAACCTCCGGGACCACTTCCTAAAACAATCACATCATATGCCATAAAAGAAAATTTATATTCGTATAAAGTTTTGCGTTGGCAAAGGTACATCGGGGGGAGCAAATCAAAAAATCGGACTGGCTGGGAGAGGTGCTTTAATCGAAGAAAACCCTTACACTTTGATAGAGCATTCTGTTGTCATAAGTTCCCGGAGCACCGGCGGAAGGGTCGGAATAGCCTTGAAGACCAAAAAGTCCGGCAATATTACCATGGCGCACGGCAATCTCAAGGTATCCGGCGGAATTGAACCAAGCGAGTTTGGATGTACCCCCAACAGAGGAGTAATTATCACTCAGTTCATCGATGATTTCATTTCGGTTGAAGGCAAAGCGGAAGGTCCTTCCATTTCTCTGTTCTTCGAATTCATCTCTGGTAATATTGATCACAACATTCTCAAACTGATCAATAAAAAGGATTTGACCATCCATCCAATCCGGACCTACAGTTGGACGCAATGGATATTTTTCTACAATTTGCCGGATGGGCTTTCCCGGATATTCTTTCGTTTTCTGCAACAGGGGTGGGAGTTGCCGGATGATGATGGCAGTAATATCGAGGAGGGATTTCGCTGAACCACAATCCAGTTGCAATAAGGTACTTGGTTTTTCCCTTGTTATCATAGTGAGTATGCCGTTATCCGGACATATCAGCCATTGCTCGCGGTAACGTGCGAGTAACATGTATTTTACCGGGGTCTCAAAACAATTCACTAAAATAAAATGAATGGTTTCATGGGGATAGTGCTCAATGGATGCCTGGCATATATAGGCAGTTTGGGGGAAATTGGTTTGTGAGAGATAATGTGAAATATCTGTGATGGTCACGCCGGGAAGACTGGTCAACAATTGTCCTTTGATGGCACTAACTGCAAAATCGCGCAGACCTATATCGGATGATAAAGTGACAATGGCCATGTTGTTCTTAACGCAGCAGTCGGGGGCTTATTTCACCAAATGACCATTTTTGTAGAAAAAATTTCTTACCAACCTGTCTGCCAGGGCAGGGAACCATTTGTTCAGTATGACTGTTCGCTTACCGTTGAAAGTAAGAATTAGCATTCGTTTGCGATGGCGAATGGCTTTTAGTATATGAAGTGCACAGGTGGCAGAACTCATCATAGAACCTTCATCCATCGAAGTTTCTCCTCTTGCCTCCCCTTTGCTATCGAGTGCTGCCAAGCGAATGTTAGAAGTTGTAAAGCCCGGACAAGCGGTCAATACATGTACCCCGGAATCCAGCAATTCTGTTCTGAGTGCCTCCAGCCAGCCGTTTAGGGCAAATTTAGATGCAGAATAACCGGTTCTTCCGGGCAAACCCCTGAATCCTGCAATGGATGAAATACCAACAATGCTTCCCTTGTTCTTCAGAACATGAGGAAGGGCATAATGGGTACAGAACACAACTCCCATATAATTTATGTCCATTACTTTTTTAAGTGTAGCGGGTGAAGCATCCTGAAAAAGTGATCGCATAGAAATTCCGGCGTTATTGATGAGAACATGGATGGTTCCAAAAGCATCAATGGTACTTTGAATGAACGATGCACAATCAGATTCGACACTTACATCGGCTCGAAACACGTGTAGAGGTAATCCCGGGAATTCTTTTTGCAACAATTCCAACTTGTCGGCTTGTCTGCCGCAGGTGGCAACCTTAGCTCCTTCATTTAGAAAAACTTCTACCAAAGCTTTCCCAATTCCATCTGATCCGCCTGTAACAACGATTACATGGTCTTGAAAATGGCGCATGTGTGAAAGATTTTAGAGCAAAAGTAATCTCTTTTGATGGGTCGTGCGCTCGGGAATGTTAGTAAGTGGATTACTTTGAAACATAAATATTTGGTGAATCTTTGATAATTCTTACTTTTGCACTCCTTAACGAGTAAATAACTCGTTTTCGGTCGATTCCGTAGCTCAGTTGGTAGAGCAATACACTTTTAATGTATGGGTCCTGGGTTCGAGTCCCAGCGGGATCACAAGGTTCAAACGGATAACCTCTAAACCCTTTGAAATCCAATGTTCAAGGGGTTTTTTGTTTCAGTAGGCTTTACGACATTTCGCTTTTTTTCGTTAATTTGTTTCAGCAGAGTTTCAGTAGGACATTAAATGTTTCAGTAAAACCTTGTTAAAAATGAAAAACAGCCTTACCCTTAAGTTCTTCCTGTATGCAGACGGAAAGAATAGATCAGAACTACCTATTTACTTAAGAATAACCTATGAAAGAAAGAAAGCTGAATATAGTATTGGTTATACTTGTCCGGTCAATAAATGGAACGCAGCTTCCGAAACTGCAAAGGATTCAAACATAAATAGGGTTATTGCTGAAATACGATCTAAAGCTTATGAGCTATTTGCAGACCTTTCACGACAAAATCAGCCAGTTTCAGCCAATTTTCTTAAAAGAATATTATCTGGCAAGGATAAGGCTGAAATAGGGCTTATCTTCTATTTTGAAAGATATATTGATCATATTACCCTAAAAGGTGAAATTCAAAAGGTATCAGTTAATAAATATCGGCAATCACTTACAAGCTTACAGAAATTCATATTTCATCACTACGGACTTACAGATTTAAACCTTACTGGAATCAATTTTTCATTTATAGACGCTTACGATCTGTATTTAAAAACTGAACAAAAGATTCAAAAAAATACAATCAATAAATACCATTCAAGATTAAGAACTATTTTATCAAAAGCTTTTAATGAAAATCTGATTACTAAACACCCTTACAGATCATTTAAATTAGTTAATCAAAAGACAGACAGGGGATATTTAACTAATCAGGAAATTTCTGCTATACTAAAATTAGATTTATCAACAAATAAAAGTCTTGAAAGGGTAAGAGATATTTTTATTTTTTCAGTTTATACCGGCATTAGATTTA
>JBJTTC010000187.1:0-30955 GCA_046079965.1 Sediminibacterium sp.
AGGGCCACGGAGTTTGCCATTCTGAATGCCAACTACATGAAATCGAAACTGGCTCCCTACTATTCGATTTTATATACCGGTAAACATGGCACTTGTGCGCATGAATTCATTGTTGATTTGCGCCCATTTAAAGCATCTGCAGGTATTGAAGCAGAAGATGTTGCCAAGAGACTCATTGATTATGGATTTCATGCCCCGACCATGAGTTTCCCGGTAGCCGGGACTATCATGATTGAGCCAACGGAGAGTGAGGACAAAGGAGAGCTTGACCGTTTCTGTGATGCGTTGATTGCGATACATGGAGAGATTAAAGCCATAGAAACAGGTCAGTCTGATCCGGTGAACAATCCACTCAAACAAGCCCCGCATACGATGGCGGTTGTGTGTGCGAGTGAATGGACAAGGCCTTACAGCCGGGAGACAGCCGCTTTTCCACTGAGTTATGTGAGCAAGAATAAATTTTGGCCTTCTGTGGGCAGGGTAAATAATACCCATGGTGACCGCAATTTGGTTTGCACTTGTGAGCCCACAGCAGCTTATGCATAGTTGAGGGGTGAGCTGATTCATCGCCGGTAAAATGATTGTTTTTCCAGGAGGCGGATGATTTTATCTTTCTCTGCTAGTGCCGATTGGTACTGTTCAATTTGTTTTTTCAATAAGGCGATGACATCATCTTTTGCCGTGAAAAAAATGGCTTGTTCCTCCCTCAGTTCAATGTGGATGTTTTCTCTACCTGTTGCGTTGGGAGAGATTTGCATCTCGCCTTTCCCTGTAAAAAGCCAAACAATGCTCAGCTCAGGGTAGTTATACTTTATCTTTTCGATGATGTCAGAACCTACTGAGCCTCTGCCACGCAGTTGCTTGGCGAGATAGCCATTAGATAAACCACAGGTATGCTCAAATGAATAAGCAGTCACCCTGTTCACACGTAAAAAATACTCTAATCTTTCAATCAATCGCATAGGTACAAATACATTAGAAAAATGGTGATTTCTCGGAGCCGATTGCATAGACCATGGCCTAATATTGTATCGGTAATCCGGCGGCTAAATAAAGCAATGGCAGCTTGCCTGCCAACCGAATTTCTACCTGACCGGGAAAGTATTTTTAACCTAATCATTCAATTATCCATGAAAAAGCAATCCACTACCAACACCTCATTGTCCAACAACCACTTTCCATCCGCCGAACTCATGGCAAATTGGTTGCTACTCATCCACAAAGCCACTGAAAAAAAGCTCATCACCTTCCGGGAAAGAATGCAATTGCTCTTGCTATATGTAGAAGTGGAAAGAAAATTTGGTTTACAGCATCAGGAGTACATCTCCAACGATACAACTGCTTACCGGCAGAACCCTTAAATTTGCTGAAAAAAAAATGGGAATAGCAGATTTGCTGGCTCAAAAGAAAGCAGCCCAGGCGGAAGCCAATCTTACGGCGGGACAAACCTTTCTTCACAACAATGCCCAGAAAGAAGGGGTGGTGAGTTTACCGAGCGGACTTCAATATGAGGTCATTCAAATGGGTGAGGGTCCCCAACCCAACCTTCACAACAAAGTTACTTGTCACTATCATGGCACATTGATAGATGGCACAGTATTCGATAGTTCTGTTCAAAGACAACAACCAGCCAGTTTCCCTTTGTCGGCTGTTATCAAGGGTTGGACGGAAGCCCTGCAGTTAATGCCTACCGGCAGCAAATGGCGTCTTTTCATTCCACCCCAGCTGGCTTATGGCGACAGACAAGTAAGCAACCAGATAGGTGCCAACAGCACGCTGATATTCGAGGTGGAATTGATCAGCTTTGTATAGTGGATCTTTAGCCGGGTAAAAGTTCACTCAACTCCAACCAGCGCATTTCTAATTCATCTAATGCGGACTGCACCTGTGTCATTTGCTGACCTGCGGATTCGAGTTCACTGAAAGGAAGATCACCCTTGCTCATCTTTTGCAAAAGGGCATCCTTTTCGGTGGTTAATCTTGCCAGGTCTTTCTCTATCTGTTCCCATTCTCTTTTTTCATTGTAATTCATCTTGCGTTTAACAACAACTGATGAAGTAGTCAGCGGACTGGGCTGCATACCACCAGCAACAGTTCCGGACTTTTCCGGTTGTGGTTTGACCGGATCTTTTTTCAGCTGTTCCAACTTCTCCTGCTCCTGTTGCCAAAACCTGTATTGGGTATAGTTTCCCGGGAAACCCCGAATAACCCCTTCCCCTTCCATTACGAGTAAATGATCTACCAGCCGATCGATAAAATACCTGTCATGTGAAACAATCAAAACACAACCGGCAAACTCAAACAAGAAATTCTCGAGTACGGCAAGGGTAGGCAAATCGAGGTCATTGGTGGGCTCATCGAGGATTAAAAAATTAGGATTGGCAAACAACACTGACAACAATTGCAGTCGCTTTTTCTCACCGCCGCTTAAAGACTCTAAAAAAGTATATTGCTTTGCTGGAGGAAATAGAAACAATTCCAGGAATTGAGCAGCACTCAAACTTCCCCCTGAAGCCAGTGGAAAATTTTCAGCAATGGATTTTACATACTCAATTACCCTGCAATTTTCCCGAATGAGAAGTCCCTGCTGAGAAAAATGCCCGAAAACCACAGTCTCACCTATGTTGACTTTCCCACTGTCTGCAGGAACCAATTGCTGAAGTACTTGAAGAAAAGTGGACTTACCTACACCATTGCGACCAATGACCCCTACCCTTTCACCGGGACTGAAGGAATAATCAAAACCTTTGAGAATAGAAAGGTCGCCATACCTCTTGTACACCTTTTTCATCTCTACAACCTTGCCACCGAGCCTACTCATCTTCATTTGCAACTGAAGGGTCGCTTCAGCTGGTTTTTTTGCTGCCTGCCTTTCCAGATCATAAAATTTTTCCTGCCGACTCTTGCTCTTGGTCGTTCGGGCACGGGGCTGTTTTCGCATCCACTCCAATTCTTTTCGATACAGATTGCGGGCTTTTTCCCAACCTGCCTGTTCACTTTCCAAACGGGCGGCCTTGGTTTCCATATAATGGGCATAATCTCCTTTGTAAACATACAGATGTTCACGTTCAAGCTCCCAGATTTCATCGGTAACGGCATCCAAAAAGTAACGGTCATGTGTAACCAATAGCAAGGTCACTCGTTCCTGACTCAAATAATGTTCCAGCCATTCAATCATTTCCACATCAAGGTGATTGGTTGGCTCATCCAACATCAACAGGGTATGCCGGTGGTCGAATCCAATGTCAACCAGGGTGCGGGCAAGTGCCAGTCTTTTTCTTTGACCCCCACTCAACTCCCTGACAGGTCGTCGCAAAAAATTAATTTCCAGGCGGGAAACAATTTGTTTCACCTTGACTTCAAAATCCCAGGCCTGCAGGGTATCCATCCGTTCCAGCAGATACGGCATAGCAGCCTCATTTTCTTCTTCAACTGCCTGCTCGTACTCACGAATCAACTGAACAATCGGATGTTGGGCATGAAACAACTGGTCAATTACCAAGCCATTCTCCTCGAAAACCGGCTCTTGCTCAAACAACGCAACTGTAACATCTTTGTGGATGAATAACTTTCCTTCATCGGGCTGTTCAATGCCATGTAAGATGCGCAGTAAGGTGGACTTCCCCACTCCGTTGCGGGCAATGAGACCGATTTTATCACCTTCGCTGATATGAAAGGAAATAGAACGAAAAAGGGGTTCTGCGCCATAACTTTTCGTGAGGCCTTCCGCAGATACATAATGCATACTGCAAAAATACATCAACTGAATGTACCGGACTGATCATTTAACAGGTTGCAGTTTTTCATTCCGCCAATTTCAAGTATTTTTGTATCCTACATGAGAAAGATAGAATTGGAAATAGTAGCCCTCTCGCACAGTGTCACCCAATCTTCCTCCTATGCCATCGTATTGGGAGAGGTGAATGGTTCACAACGCCTACCCATTGTAATAGGTACAATGGAAGCGCAATCCATTGCCGTTGTATTGGAGAACATGCAAATCAGCCGGCCCCTTACGCACGATCTGATGAAAAATTTCATGAAAGCAATGAATGTTGACTTGCAGGAAATCATCATCAGCGATGTACAGGAAGGAATTTTTTTCTCCAAACTCATTTGTCACACAGAAAATGATATCATAGAAATTGATAGCCGAACGAGTGATGCTTTGGCGCTCGCCATCCGCTTTGGTTGTCCGATCTATATTTACGAAGATGTGATGAAGAAACTGGAAAAACAGGAAAAAAGAATGTCAGAATCTTCATTTGCTGCAGAACCGGAAGAACAAGAAAAAAATTCATCCTCTTCTGGTACACAACTCAACCGCATGTCACTGGAAGAACTGGAACAGTTGCTGCAGGAAGTGCTCGACCAAGAAGATTACATCCGTGCCATCGCTATACGCGATGAAATCAAAAAAAGAAAATAACAGGTTCCCCCCTCTGTCTTTAACCAATGGCCCATGGTCGCCTTTCCCCCCGCAAAGATCAACCTTGGTTTATACATTACCGGTAAAAGACCCGATGGTTACCATGATTTGTCCACCCTGTTCCTTCCCATTGATCTGTGTGATGCCATCGAATGTATGGTTGCTCCCCCAGACTCAAAAGAAGATGTACAATTTACTGCAACGGGTTTATCGGTTGCGGGTAGCTTACAGGATAATCTATGTGTGCGTGCCTGGCACCTGTTGAGAAAACAAGATCCTTCATTGCCGCGCGTGCAAATGCACTTGCACAAAGTGATTCCCATGGGGGCAGGTCTTGGAGGCGGAAGTTCAGACGGAAGTACGATGCTGCTGCTTTTGCAAGGTCTTTCCCAAAACGAAATTCCAATGAGTATCCTTCGGGAAGCAGCGCTTGAACTTGGCAGTGATTGTCCTTTCTTTCTTCATCCCGTTCCTTCTCTTGCCACGGGTCGTGGAGAAATACTTACCCCCGTTCAGGTTGCATTGCAGGGTTATAAGGTATGGCTGGTTCACCCCGGATTACATATATCCACTGCGGCGGCATTCGCCAGGGTACAACCCCAACCAATGAAAGTTGATCTGCCAACACTCATACAACAGCCCATCACTGAATGGAGACACCGGATCAGCAATCAATTTGAAGCATCGGTTTTTTCCATGCACCCCGAACTGTCTTCCCTGAAAGAAAAAATCTATGCTGCCGGTGCTTTGTATGCTTCCATGAGTGGCAGTGGCAGCTCACTCTACGGAATCTTTCCCCCCAACGCTGCTTGTCCCGACATTCAATTTCCCGGCTCTACCCAACACTGGGTCAATATCCTGATTTGATCTTTTTTTGAATAAAATTGCATGTTTAATAATTTTTATTAAACATTTTGCAATAAAGTAGATACTATGTTAATAATTATTCATAGTTAGTGCGGTATTTTAGTTAATTTTCCATAACGATACCTGCCATAGTATTTTTTATCCTTTAACTGATTGGTATGTTAGTCCCTTCAACAGGTACCAGCCTTTACGACTCCCGCTTTGAGCATGATGCCTGTGGTATTGGATTTGTTGCCAGCATCAAGGGACATAAATCACACCAGCACATCAGTGATGCGCTTACTGTTTTGGAAAACATGGAACACCGGGGAGCCTGCGGTTGCGAAAACAATACGGGCGATGGAGCGGGCATACTGATTCAGGTACCCCATGAATTTTTTTTCGATGAATGCCTGCGATGCGGTATCCATCTTCCGGCCTATGGGAAATATGGTGTAGGTACTATTTTTTTTCCGCAAGACATAAGATTACGGGAGACCTGTCGGGATATCTTTCACCGCACGGCAGAAAAATTGGGACTACCCATATTAGGATTTAGAAAAGTGCCGGTGAACAAAGAGGGCATTGGGGCAACAGCTCTCTCAGTCGTTCCCTGCATGGAACAGGTTTTTGTAGGATGTCCCGACAACCTGCAACATCCCGATGAATTGGAGAGAAAATTATTCGTACTGCGCAACCATGTCAGCCACTTGATACAGGGTACTGTGCAACAGGATCAGGTAGGTTTTTATATCGCTTCTCTCTCCTACAAAACGATTGTTTACAAGGGTCAACTCACCAGTTGGCAAGTGAGAAATTATTTTCCCGACCTGAGCGACAAAAGAATGGTATCGGCTTTTGGTTTGGTCCATTCCCGTTTTGCCACCAATACTTTTCCCTCCTGGAAGCTCGCTCAACCCTTTCGTTACATCGCACACAATGGGGAAATCAATACACTGCAGGGCAATCTAAACTGGTTGCGCACCGGCGAACAAGGTTTCACAACCCCCTATTTTTCTAAAGAAGAAATGGAAATGTTGTTGCCCATCGTCGTGCCTCATCAATCAGATTCAGCCTGCCTCGATAACATGATTGAGCTTCTAACACTTACAGGCAGACCGCTGGAACAGGTCATGATGATGTTGATACCTGAGGCATGGGATGGAAATGACAAGATGAGTTCAGTAAAAAAAGCATTCTATGAATACCACGCCTGCCTGATGGAGCCCTGGGACGGACCGGCTGCTATTTCATTTACTGATGGAAAAATTATTGGAGCAACACTCGACAGAAATGGATTGCGCCCATCCCGCTTTATTGTTACACACGATGACAGGGTAATCATGGCATCAGAAACCGGGGTATTGCCAATCGACCCCTCTCTCGTTAAAGAAAAGGGAAGATTACAGCCCGGAAAAATGTTTGTGGTGGACATGGAAAAGGGATGTATCATCAGTGATGACGAATTGAAACAACGGATCTGCAGCAACAAGCCCTATGCGGAATGGCTGACCAAATACAAAATCAAGTTGGAGGAACTGCCCGAGCCTCGTGTCATGTTCACACACCTCGAATCTGACCAGATTTTGAAATACCAAAAAGCATTTGGTTACAGTACGGAAGATCTTGACACCATCATTGCCCCGATGGCGACAGATGGCAAAGAACCGGTAGGTTCAATGGGAACAGATATACCACTCGCCATTCTCAGTGATCAACCCCAACACCTGAGCAATTATTTCAAACAACTTTTTGCACAGGTGACCAACCCTCCCATTGATCCCATCCGTGAACGCATGGTCATGTCATTGGCCGTTTTCGCCGGCAGCAATGGCAATCTCCTTGTCGAAGACCCTCTCTCCTGTCATTGTGTAGCCCTACAACATCCGGTACTGAACAACCATGAGCTTGAAAAAATTCGCAGCATCGACACAGGTATCTTCCAGGCAAAAACCCTGCAAACCTATTTCAGGGCAGATGGTGCAAGTGGATCGCTGAAAAAAGGGCTGGAACGGTTATGCCGATACGCAGTAGATGCCGTGGAAGATGGATTTGAAGTAATCATCCTTACCGATAGGGCCATCGATTCAGAGCATGCGCCCATTCCCTCTCTTCTTGCTACCAGTGCTGTTCATCACCACCTGATACGAAAGGGTTATCGAGGTAAGGTTGGCATCATTGTAGAAGCCGGAGACGTATGGGAAGTGCATCATTTTGCCTGCTTACTTGGTTTTGGCGCCACTGCCATCAATCCCTATCTAGCCATTTCCAGCATAAGGGACATGAAACTAAATGGAAAAATTTCCTCTGATCTGGAGCCGGATCAATTGAAGAAAAATTATGTTAAGGCAGTGAATGAAGGGTTACTCAAAGTATTTTCTAAAATGGGCATATCTACCTTACAATCTTATCAGGGAGCCCAAATTTTTGAGATCATCGGTCTTGACAACAAAGTGGTCGATCAATATTTTACCGGAGCCACTTCGCGCATTGGTGGTTTGGGACTCGATGAGATAGCCCGCGAAACCCTTGCCAAACATTTTTTTGCATTCAGCCGCAAGGAAATTCCTGTTAACAGACTCCCTGTAGGGGGAGTTTATCAGTGGAAGCGCAAAGGTGAACAACATCTTTTCAACCCGCAAAGCATACACCTATTACAGTACAGTACCCGGAACAATGATTATGAACTTTTTAAAAAATATACACGCCTCATCAATGAACAAAGCGAAAAGGCCTGTACCCTTCGCAGCTTGTTTCAACTGAAAAGAAATCGTCCCTCCATTTCAATTGATGAAGTAGAGGCGCCAGAAAAAATTTACAAACGTTTTGCAACAGGGGCCATGTCTTTCGGCTCCATTTCATGGGAAGCCCATACCACTTTGGCCATAGCCATGAATAGATTGGGAGGAAAAAGCAATACCGGTGAAGGAGGAGAAGATGAAATACGTTATTCGACATTGGAAAATGGAGACTCCATGCGTTCAGCCATCAAGCAAGTTGCTTCAGCACGTTTTGGTGTGACCAGCTATTATCTTTCAGAAGCAGATGAGTTGCAAATTAAAATGTCTCAGGGAGCCAAACCGGGAGAAGGGGGACAGCTACCCGGACACAAAGTGGATGAGTGGATAGGCAAAACAAGACATGCTACACCAGGTGTTGGACTCATTTCTCCACCTCCCCACCATGATATATATTCCATTGAAGATCTTGCCCAATTGATTTTTGATTTAAAAAATGCCAATCGCCATGCTCGCATCAATGTGAAGTTGGTGTCCAAAGCCGGAGTCGGTACAATTGCGGCAGGAGTTACCAAAGCCAAAGCTGATGTAATTCTGATCTCCGGGCACGATGGCGGCACAGGTGCTTCTCCCATTAGTTCCATCCGACATGCCGGCTTGCCCTGGGAACTGGGTTTGGCAGAAACACACCAAACATTGGTAAAAAATAAATTGCGCAGCCGTGTGGTAGTTCAGGCAGACGGACAAATGAAAACAGCCCGCGATATACTGATAGCCACCTTACTGGGTGCTGAAGAATGGGGTGTTGCCACAGCAGCGCTGGTTGTTGAAGGCTGCATTTTGATGCGCAAATGCCACTTGAATACCTGTCCGGTAGGTGTTGCCACACAGAACCCGGAATTGCGCAAGCGCTTTACCGGTAATGCAGATCATGTGGTTAACTTCTTCCGCATGCTGACACAGGAATTAAGGGAACTCATGGCAGAGTTGGGATATAGGAACATCGAAGAAATGGTGGGACAGGTAGATGGACTTGAAATGAGGGAATCGTTGAATCATTGGAAATACAGTCGCCTGGACCTTTCATCCATTCTATTCAAAGAGCAAGGGAGTGGAGAAAGCATTGGTTTATACAAAACTGAAGAGCAGGATCACGGTCTATCGAATGTGTTGGATTGGCAACTACTGGAGGCAGCCCAACCTGCATTAAAGGATACAACAAAAGTATGTGCTTCCTTCCCCATAAAAAATACAGATCGCGCCACTGGCACATTGCTTTCAAATGAAATCAGCCGAAGATATAAGTCAGCAGGGTTACCCGACGATAGCATTCATTTTTCTTTCAAGGGTACGGCAGGACAAAGCTTTGGGGCGTTCAATACTCGAGGTATCACCCTAGAACTGGAAGGCGATGCCAATGATTATTTCGGTAAGGGTCTTAGTGGAGCCCGTTTGATGGTATATCCCCCCCGACTGGCCAGTTATGTACCGGAGGAAAACATCATCATTGGAAATGTTGCATTGTATGGTGCCACATCAGGTGAAGCATTCATTCGCGGGAAAGCCGGAGAACGATTTGCTGTTCGAAACTCCGGTGCGAAAGTAGTAGTTGAAGGTGTGGGAGATCATGGTTGTGAGTACATGACCGGAGGAATAGCGATTATTCTAGGTTCAACGGGAAGAAATTTTGCAGCCGGCATGAGTGGGGGCATTGCTTATGTATATGACGTTTCCGATGAATTGTCAGTAAACTGCAACCCTGAAATGGTTGATTTGGATCCCATTGACAACGAAGATGAAAAAATTTTGTTTGAGCTGCTCACCCAACATCATACGTTGACAGGCAGCAGCATAGCAGGATTCATATTATCAGATTGGCAACACCAGATAAAGAACTTTATCAAGGTTTTTCCTCGGGATTTTAAAAAGGTAGTTCTATCGGGCAAATTGTTTTCTGGCGACAACCCTGTTTCCAAACAAATGAAATAACGCGATACATGGGAAAACCAACAGGATTTATTGAATTCAACCGGGAAACTCCGGATAAAATTTCTGCTCAAGAAAGAATAAAAAGTTTCAGGGAGTTTGTTGCTCCCTATTCTGAAGAAGCTCTCAACCGACAATCTGCCCGTTGTATGAATTGTGGAATTCCATTTTGTCACGCTGGTTGCCCACTCGGGAACATCATTCCAGAATTCAATGATGCTGTTTACAGAAAGAGCTGGCTGGAAGCCTATGAGATACTTTCCTCTAACAATAATTTCCCCGAATTCACCGGTCGTATTTGTCCGGCCCCTTGTGAAACTGCCTGTGTGCTTGGCATCAATCAACCTCCGGTAAGCATTGAAGAAATAGAAAAACATATCATTGAAATAGCATTTGAGAAAGGATACGTGGCTCCGAAAACGCCCAGGATACGTTCAGGAAAAAAAATCGCCATTGTAGGATCCGGGCCTGCCGGATTGGCCGCAGCTGCTCAATTGAATCAGGCCGGCCATCTGATCACTGTTTTTGAACGGGACAAAGCACCGGGTGGGTTACTTCGCTATGGTATTCCGGATTTTAAATTAGAGAAGTGGGTGGTAGAAAGGCGAATTGGTTTGATGGAAAAAGAGGGAATAATTTTTCGTTGCGGGGTGGAAGTTGGAAAAGAAATAAGCATTAATGATTTGCTGCGTGAATATCAGGCCATCGTATTAGCAGGTGGCTCAACGATAGCAAGGGATTTGACTATTCCGGGAAGAGAATTAAGTGGGGTTCATTTTGCAATGGAATTCCTTAAACAACAGAACCAACTTTTAAGTGATGAAACAGTTAAAGGAACTCCCATTAGCGCAAAGGGAAAACGAGTTGTTGTTATTGGTGGGGGAGACACAGGAAGTGATTGCGTAGGAACATCCAATCGCCAGGGAGCATTGAGTATAACCCAATTTGAATTATTGCCACAGCCACCAACACAAAGGACAGAAGATATGCCATGGCCAACTTATCCAATGTTACTCAAGACTACTTCCTCACATGAAGAAGGAGTAAATAGAAAATGGGCTACAGCAACCAAAGCATTTATCGGCAATGAGGAAGGAAAATTGAATGCATTAAGGGTAGTTGATCTTCGATGGAAAAGAACGGGAAATGGGAGTTATGCAGGTTTCGAAGAAATAGAAGGTACGGAAAGAGAAATTCCCTGTGATTTGGTTTTGTTGGCAATGGGATTTGTTTCTCCACAAAAAGAGGGGTTATTGCATCAGTTGGATATTGAATTAGATGAGAGGGGGAATGTGAAAACTGCTGAAGGAAAATACCAAACGAGCATCCCAAAAATCTTTAGTGCAGGTGATATGCGCAGGGGACAATCATTGGTAGTCTGGGCAATTTCTGAGGGCAGGGAATGTGCGCGAAAGGTTGATGAATACCTAATGGGTCATTCAGTTCTGGAGACAAGGGATGGAAATTTTTTAAGCATGGTTCAATCCTGATCATTCCACTCCCCGCTGATCGAGAAAATACACCCGGTTGAGGATGACTTTACCGCTTCCAAAAAAAACCCCTAAGTTGGTAGTCAGGTTGTAAACACCCCATCTGGTTTTGGCAAAATAAACGAAGTCAACATCCACAGATTCATAGAAAATAGTTTCTTCATAGGCACTTTTTTTTATGCAAGGATGGTGCTTAAATGTAAAATCACGAACTTTTACAGCGGTATCCCCGCCTGTTTGTATAAAACGCATCGAGGCTATTTTCAGGCAACCAAATTCATCTTTCGCACGTTGCCACTCTATGTCCATCGGAACCTCCAGTCCGCTATATCCAATGGTCACCGTATTTCGAAGGGTATCATCCAACAACTGCCATTGGGGATTTTCCTTGATGAATTTAACTTCAAAAAGTGTTTTTTGAAATCTTTGAGCCACGGGTTTTGAGTCATCACATGCAATGAGTATTGCGATTAAAAAAAGAAGTCCGGTGCTTTTTTTCATACCGAAAAGATAGAACAAAAAAGGCTATTCTTAAAAAAATGTATTCGGGAATAGTATGACAATCAGCTGCTTAGATATTGGCCGGGGCATCACTTTGGCAGTTCTCCTGATAAATCCGATAAATATTCCATACAATTATATAGGTTAGGATGATGTCAGTTGCCTCTCCCGGCTGCAGGGTTACATGTATTTAAAGTGTTTAATTTTTTTCAATTGTTTCGCTGTTTCAATTGAGGGGCAAGGCAAAATTCGATTGAAAGTTATTCACATGATATTTATTTGCATATTTATAATTTAAGCATATTTATCACTATTTTATTTAAATTTGTATCAATTCATATTTATTATTTTTTATTATAATTTGTATGTCCAACCCGATCGTTAAGAAATATGCCCCTTTCATAGTGCTCTTTCTCCTTGCCATCGGTGCCCTATTCGTTCCCAGTTCATCGCCTTTTTCCACTGGAAATCAATACAATTCGTCTGACATAAGCTTTATTCTCGTTGCCACAGCACTGGTATTTCTTATGACACCCGGTCTGGCATTCTTTTATGGTGGCATGGTTCACCGAAAGAACATCATTTCAACCATGATAAAAAGTATGGTCGCCACCGGAGTTGTCAGCATACTTTGGATTGTTGTGGGCTACTCTCTCTGTTTTGGGGAATCGATGGGGGGATTGATCGGGAATCCAACTACGCACTTATTTTTCAAAGGAGTTATGTCGGGTGCCCCCTGGATCCTGGCACCTTCGATTCCACTCGGTTTATTTGCATTTTTCCAATTGATGTTCGCAGTGATTTCACCGGGACTCGTGGTGGGTGCGGTTGCTGAAAGAATACGCTTTACCGCTTACACACTTTTTATCGCTTTGTTCAGTATACTGGTTTATGCCCCCATTGCCCATTGGAGCTGGCACCCGGAAGGTTTTCTCTTCAAAATGGGTGCACTGGATTTTGCAGGAGGTACAGTAGTACATATCTCTGCCGGCTGTGCCGCGCTTGCCGGTGCCATCATACTCAAGCGCAGAAAAGCCCATATTGAAAACAAAGAAATCCCCCCCGCTAATATTCCCTACGTTCTCATCGGAACCGGACTGCTCTGGTTTGGCTGGTTTGGTTTTAATGCCGGCTCTGCCTTAGGTGCCAATACACTTGCGGTTAGTGCCTTTGCAACTACTAATACTTCTGCTGCAGCTGCCGGACTATCCTGGATGTTTTTTGATGTAGTTCGGGGCAAGAAGCCCTCAGTTCTTGGGTTTTGCATCGGTGCAGTAGTTGGTTTGGTGGCCATCACCCCCGCAGCAGGCTTTGTGGCAGTTCCCCAAAGTATTTTCATCGGTGCTGTTTCAGCATTGATCTCCAACCTGGCCGTTTACTACAAAAGCAAGTCCAAACTTGATGATACCCTCGATGTATTCCCCTGTCACGGCCTTGGTGGCATGGTTGGAATGATCCTTACAGGCATATTCGCCACCAAAACAGTGAACAGTGCGGGGAACGACGGACTTTTCTATGGTAATCCCCAATTTTTATTTACACAAATCAAAGCATTATTGGTAGTTGTAGTGTACAGTTTTTCTGTGTCACTCGCCATCTTCAAATTCATAGACCTGATATTACCCCTGAGGGTTAGCGAAGAGGAAGAAGAGATGGGACTGGATTATACGCAACATGCTGAAAAATATGGCAGGGCTCCACTGCAATCTTAAACTATCGGGCAGATTTGACTATCCCCCCCTCAATTAAAAGGTACAGCTATTGAGCCAACTTCACTGAAGCCAGCAGTCTGTACCCTTTTTATCATTTCCACATTGCACTGTTACAAATTTTCCATGTTCAAAGAGCATATGTAACTATAGCATTTATTTCTCTCACTTAGATTTCCTCTGTGATACCGACCTAAAAATTAGCGGCTTTTAAATCTCAGGTCATTTTCAATCAGTAATCACTAACTTAGCCGGCATTGGAAAAGAAATTAAGTTATTCTTTATGCGTTGGTTGAAATGGCTGATACAGATGATTTATTGCCTATACGCTTTTTTTCTTTTTGCAGTGCTTACACTGATAGCATTCCCTCTCGTTATGCTCTCTGTTTTATTCGGCTATTACCGGGGGGGCAACATGATCTATGCCATCTGCCGTTATTGGGCTGCTACCTGGTTTGTTTTGATTGGCGTACGACACCGTATCTTTTATGAACAGCCTCATGACACAGGGAAACAATGGATTTTTGTTGCCAACCATGTTTCCTATATGGACATTCCTCCCATTGTTCTGATGGCACCTCAACCTATACGGGTACTGGGAAAATTTGAAAGCAGCCGTATTCCAATTTTTGGCTGGATTTATCGGGCAGCAGTAATCATGGTCGATCGAAGTAACCCGGAAACCAGGGCACAGAGTTTCAGGGAATTGAAAACAGCTTTGAAAAATGGCCTATCAATTTTTCTTTTTCCGGAAGGCACTTTTAATATGCAGGAGGATCGTCCTTTGAAACCTTTTTTTGATGGCGCCTTCCGTCTGGCAATTGAAACAAATACTCCTATCAAGCCCCTGATACTGCCAGATACAATTGACCGATTGCATTTCAAAAGTTTATTCACCCTCACCCCGGGTCTATGCCGGGTAATTTTTTTAGAGGAAGTTTCTGTGGAAGGCTTGAGTACAAACGATATTCCGCAGCTGCGTGAAAAAGTTTATCAGATCATGGACCAAGCATTGCGCCGCTATCGCTACTACCCTTCGGCATAATCAGTACATTTGACTAAATTATTATCCTTGCTGGTAGAAGTGATCATACCACTTGCCCTGAGAAAAAATTATACCTGGTCGGTTCCTAGCCGGCTGGAAGAAAAAATAGTTCCGGGTATTCGGGTAGAAGTTATGTTGGGCAAAACAAAACATTATGCGGGCATTGTAAAAAAACTAGTTACCCAAAAGCCTGAAGGATTTGCTCCAAAAGATATTCTTCAGGTTTTAGATGATGCCCCGATCATAGGTCAATTGCAACTACAATGGTGGGAGTGGCTGGCTGCTTACTATTTGTGTACTGAGGGAGAAGTAATGCAAGCAGCTTTGCCTGCCAACCTAAAACTCAGTAGTGAAAGCATCTTATGCTGGAATGAAATGGCCCCACTGCCGGATACCGGATTAAGTGAACAGGAATACATGTTGGCAGAAGCGCTGGAATTAAGAAAATCATTGAAGATTGCTGAAATACAAGCATTGCTGGACATTACAGACGTATATAGGGTCATTCGCCAATTGATTGAAAAAGAATATGCATATATCTGGGAAGAATTAAAAGATAAATACCAGCCCAAACAAGTCAACTATCTTTTGCTTCATCCCTCCTTTCGGAAGGAAGCCGCATTGGAAAACCTATTGAACCACTGGGGTAAGTCAGGCCCCAAACAACTGGATTTATTACTCTCCTTCATTCACCTCCAACAAACAGAGGGTGAGGTAAGCCGAAGCTCTTTATTGGAAAAATCAGGAGCATCGCAGGCACAACTAAAAGCATTGCTTGACAAAGGCATCTTGATCCAGGAAAGAAGAAATACACAACGGATTCCGGCCGGAGTAAAAAAAATTGCTCTTCCCTTCGCATTGTCCGTTGCACAGGGGAAAGCCTTTGAACAGATCAATCAAGTTTGGAAACATCAACCTGTGTGCCTGCTTCATGGGGTAACTTCCAGTGGAAAAACAGAAATATATACTTCCCTCATTCCCGCAATATTGGAACAGGGGAAACAGGTATTGTACCTTTTACCCGAGATTGCACTCACCACCCAAATCATCCGACGATTGCAGGAGTCACTTGGTGGATATGTTTGTGTATATCATTCCCGATTTAATCCGAATGAAAGAGTAGAAATCTGGAACCGTGTCAAATCGGGAGAACCGGTCGTAGTGCTGGGTGCCCGCTCAGCATTAATGTTGCCTTTTCATCAACTGGAACTGATCATCTGCGACGAAGAGCACGACGGATCATACAAACAACAGGATCCTGCACCCAGGTATCATGCCCGCGATGCTGCCATCTATTTATCACAACTCTGCGGTGCACGGGTTTTACTGGGAAGTGCCACACCCTCCCTCGAAAGCTATACCAATGCATTGCAAAAAAAGTACGGACTCGTAATGCTCAGTGAACGTTATAATCAACTGGAGTTGCCACCCATAGAAATCATCGATACCAGAAAAACAGAGAAAAAAACTGAAAGTGACCGGATCATCTCACCGGCTTTACGGGAAGCGATTTCACAAACATTGATGAAGGGGGAACAAGCCATCTTATTCCAAAACAGAAGAGGATATGATCCCTTTCAAATTTGTCAAACCTGTGGGTGGATTCCCGGCTGCAGGGATTGTAATGTTAGCCTGACTTTTCACAAATTCAAACATCGTTTGATTTGCCACTACTGTGGTCAGCAATATGCACCGGTCACAGTCTGCTCTGCCTGTGGCATGCATGATTTTACAAAAAGGAATTTTGGAACTGAAAAAGTTGCTGAAATCATTTCCGTACTTTTCCCCCAGGCCAGGGTTGCCCGCATGGACCAAGATGCAGTCAAAGGAAAGCATCAACACGATGCACTGATACAGCAATTTGAACAACATGAATTCGATTTGTTGATTGGTACCCAAATGGTAGTGAAGGGTTTGCATTTTAATAAAGTGAATCTGGTTGGAATTCTGGATGCAGATGCCCTCTTACAATACCCTGATTTTCGAGTCAATGAACGGGCTTTTCAACTCATTGAACAAGTCAGTGGACGGGCAGGCAGAAAATCAGGTGCCGGATTGGTGATGGTGCAAGCAGGTCAAATTCATCATCCGGTGCTCTCGCACGCCCAACAACACGATTACATCGGCTTCTACAACGAAGAATTACCGAAAAGAAAAGAGTTTGGCTATCCACCTTATACCCGTATAATTCAATTAATCTGTAAACACAGAGAAGACAATGTATCAGGAGATGCGGCCCGTCTCCTTTATTCCAAATTACATCAATTACCCGGTTGTCAGGTACTTGAACCTGCACAACCACCTGTGAACAGGGTTAGAAATCAGTATATCTGGGATTTGCTGCTGAAAGTTCCCAAGGAAGGAGTTTCAATTGGAAAAATCAAGCAGTCCATTACGCAAGCCATCATCACTGTTCAGAGTAATCCTTCATTTTCACGGGTTCGCATGTACGCTGATGTTGATCCCATGTAACGTTAATCCTGTTTTTTAATCCTTCCACCCAACAATGATTGCTGAAAGCAATACATGTAATGGTTACCTCTCACCTGTTTTGATAGGTATATAAAAAAAGAGGCTGCCGAATGGCAACCTCTTTGTAAATTTTTATTGTTTGATTAGAATCGCGGCAACAATTCAACTCTTCTGTTCTCTTGTCTACCCTTGGCAGTTTTATTGGAAGCAACCGGTTTCTCAATTCCGAAACCTTTTGCAGTCAGGCGATCTTTGGAGATACCCTTACTTACCAGGTAATTCAAGATTTTGTTGGCACGTTTTTGTGACAGCAATTTATTCAACTTAGCTGAACCTGTATTGTCAGTATGACCTTCAATATCAATTTTCAAAGTTGAATACTTGTTCAGAGCATCAAGCACATACTGTAATCTCTCAGGAGCCAGTTTGGGATTTGCAAACTTATCAGTGCCGGTTACAAAGAAGATGCTCTTGGCAGCTATTTTGAGCTCCGGAGCGATGTCAGGACAACCGAAGTTAGCAGCGATGCCCTTTTCGTTGGGACACTTGTCTTCTTCATCATTGATGCCATCACCATCAGTATCCGGGATCGGGCAACCCTGATAGCGTGCAAGACCCGGAACAGTTGGGCATTTGTCTTCTTCGTCGTTGATACCATCTTTATCGGTATCAGGAATTGGACAACCCTGGTATTTAGCAAGACCTTTAACAGTGGGGCATTTATCGTTCTCATCATTGATTCCATCACCGTCGGTATCAGGAATAGGGCAACCACCATATTTAGCAATACCTGGTACAGTGGGACATTTGTCTTTGCTGTCCACTATTCCATCCCCATCAGTATCTTTTTCAGGTACAACTACCGGAGGTGGCGGTGGAGGTGGAGGCACTACCACAGGCTTTTTGTCTTTCAACGGAGAAACCAACCCTATGTTGTAGGTGAGATGATTCACTGAGTTAGGCGAAGCCTTCATGTTGTATCCAAACATGGTGTTGAGGAAAGTGCCTTCAGTTAATCTGAATTGAAGTCCGGCACCACTGGGTGCATATGCTGCAAAATAAGTTCCTGCATACATAGAAACTCCTACACCCAAATGGATATAAGGAACGATAACGTGTTCATCGGAGAGCAATTTAATATTCGCTGCAGCCGATAATTCCATTAAGAATTTATTATCTGTAGAAGGGAGTAATCCGGAATTAAAAGAAAATGGATACTTGGTAAAAGAACCTCCCAGATAACCTTGAAAATCGATGTAATCAGTCAGGCCCTGGAAATAGTTGACACCAAGTCCGGGTGCCATATCGCCCACTTTTGACCAAAGATTGTTGTTCAGGACATTGGACAAAGAAGTCTTATCAATCAGGTTGGCAGTGGACATATCCCTCAAAAAGAAGCTGATCCCAATGGAGGGCTCTTTTTTATTGGATTTCATGGGCTGTGAAAAAGCGACAACGGTCGTGCACAACGCAACCATGAAAAGCATAATTTTCTTCATAATCAGTTTTTTAAATTAATGAGCAAAAATACAGGTAGTTATTCAATTTTTAAAATTAATGCAAAATGAAATTATTATTTCTTTTTATTTGGGGAAAACAGGGGCAAAACCGTCACCCGGTGGCGTTTTTGGGGATTGAAACCGAGCATTTTAGCTGCCTGAACGCTCACCTGTACCACAATTGTCTTATCTGCTGCAGCGGGCAGCCGGTCATTCACGATTACTTCTACCCAGCGTCCGGAGTCATTCCCGGTGATTTTCAACCTTGTTCCTATGGCTACCAGATTGGATGCTGCGGACAACAATCCCGGCCGGTAAATCTCGCCTGAAAATGTTTTCCGTCCTTTGTAAGCCACCGGATAAACGGTAGCCATTCCTTCCCACGCATCAAGTACACCTGTATTTGTATCCTTTGCAACTTGCAAAGAATCAGCCGGTAATGTCAATTGGGCGGAAACCTTTACTTCCCCACTGACCATTTCTTTGGGTAAAACTTTCAATTCGTCCACAGTAACTTTTGTGAGACCGTTTTCTACAAAATCCAAAATCCTAGCAGCCCGATAGCTAAGATCCACTACCCTGCCCTTTTTGGCCATGCGGGGGTGCATTCGATCATTTATTCTGATAATCACAGTGTTGCCATTTCTTTGGTTGGTAACTTTCACCCAGGTATTCAGGGGAAGGTTGTTACTCGCAGCTGTCAGCTTTTCATTCCTGAATTTTTCCCCCGTGGCGGTTTTTGTACCATCCAGATTCAAACTGTAAAAACTGGCAATGCCTCTTAATTTCCTTCCTGTCTTTCGGAATTGATACCCCGATACGGAATCTTTGATGAAATCAGGGGAGGCAACTTGAGAATAGGGGGTGGTGTCAGGAATTATTCCTGCACTCAAATGCAGTGAATCGAATAACTGTACCCTGATCTGGTTGACCGCCTCTTTTTCAAAATGCAATTGAGCAGCCGCTGCTGGTTCAAGAAATAGGCGCATGCCCTTCGTTGTCTTTTGGGAGGTATTTCGACCGACAATTACTGCAGCTAATTTATACTGATTGATGGCATTGGTAATCAATACCCTGGATCCAAGAGCAAATTCAGAACAAGTGGCTTTGAACCAGATGATTCCTGTTGAAGGAACAGTTGAATCTGTTGTGGGATATGTCAAACTATCCGCGATGACACCCTGACCCCTGATAGCTGACCCTCTTAATCGATAAGTGAGCGTATCCCAAAATATTCCATCAGCATGCTGCCCCCTCACCAATACCCAATCCTCTCCCCGTCCGGTTAATCCCCAACCGACCAAAACCGAACTTACCAGTAATAAAACTATGAGCGGTTTGATTTTCATGATGTTTGCATCTGTACTAGTTCAGTCTTTCACCGGAATGAAATCCGGGGTTCCGGAGTCACCGTTCCGCAGTTCCGGGGTTGGAAATCCATGGTTGAATGACCTGTATGATAATCATACCGCAAATTTACAATTGTAACCCTGGATGGATATATTATACATTTTATATATAATATGTAAGTGCTTGTAAATACTTATAATGATTTGAAATACAATTTATATTTATAAAATTTATATTTTGTAAAGAGAGGGAATTTTTTGTGAGAACGGATTCGAATTTCCGAATTGATCCCCAAAGCAAGAAGGAAGATAAATGGTTGCTGGCCTGAGGTAGTCGTACCGCCGGTTAAAAAAGGGATTTTTAGGCAATCTAATCGATCAAATCGGATCAACTGCCACCACTGCATCCAGGTTAATGGGACCATGAATGTGAGGAAATACTTCGTTGAGTTTTCCCGCCAACTCATACACCAGTGGCGGCTTTACTTTTGCCTTCTCAATGGTCAATCGAACCAAATCGGTTTGTCCCTTAAAATAGCGCTCCAGTACCCCTGCTATTTGCTGTTCGGTGGAACAGTGTATGTAGCCTTCTTCCTCAAAACGAGGTGAACTGAGTTGTCCGGCTTTTTGTGCCGCTTCCCACCAGCTGCGGGAAGTAATGTGATAGATGTATTTTGTTTCCACTTAATTTATTTTTTAAGATGATTAGAAGAAAGAACCGGGGGAATTCTTTGTGATACAATCATCAGATCGGCGAGTACAAGGGCAGTAACTGCTTCCAGCACTACCGGTACGCGCAAGGCAATGCAAAGATCGTGCCTGCCTCTAACTGCAAAAGATTCCACCTGATCGGTTTCCCTGTTCCATGTTTTTTGTTCCTGTGGGGTGGACGAGGTGGGTTTAACTGCAATTCGAAAAACCAGTTCCTGTCCATTCGTTAACCCCCCAATTATTCCACCAGCATGGTTGGTTTGAGTATTTCCATTGCCATCCAACAATGCATCATTGTGTGCTGACCCAAACATTCTAGCCGCAGCGAAGCCTGTTCCAAATTCAATTCCGCGAATAGCAGGAATTGAAAAAACTGCATGTGCAATCAATGATTCCACTGAATCAAAGAAATGCTCACCCAAACCGGCGGGTAAGCCCTTCACCCTGCATTCCACTATACCACCGACACTGTCTTTTGCTTCAATCGCCTTTTGAAGTCCGGCTTCCCAATCTTTCTCCCCCCCTATTTCAGTGATGGATGCATTTACCTCAATGGGTGATCCGGAAAAAATTCCATCAAAAGAAAGAAGTTTTTTTGCAATTACGCCTGCGGCCACCAGAGCAGCGGTCAGGCGTCCACTAAAATGACCCCCGCCTCTATAATCTTCAAATCCGCCATACTTTACTCCCGCCACCCAATCCGCATGCCCCGGTCTGGGAAAAGCCCGTTGTTTGGCATAATCTTCACTGCGGGTATTTTTATTTTCGATCATCAGAGTAAGTGGTGCTCCGGTTGTAAATCCATTGTACCAACCTGAAAGAAATTGAGGTATGTCGTCTTCTTGTCTCGGGGTGGTACCTTTTTGTATTCCTCCCTTTCTGCGTTCCATATCAGAAAAAAAGTCATCGACAGACAATGGTAAGCCGGCGGGACATCCATCGAGGGTGATACCAATGCAGGGACCATGAGATTCACCAAAAATGTGACAGCGCAAATGTTGACCAAAAGAATTCAAGACATTCGTTTTTATTGTTCATTCAAATCTACCCTGGCACCCAATGCTGACAGGTGTCGGAAAAAGTCAGGATAAGATTTGTTGATGGCTTCGGCCATTGCAATTTCTACCGATTGTTCCGATCGCAATGCAGCCACTGCGCAAGCCATGGCAATTCTGTGATCATGATGGGAATGTACTTCGGCACTTCGAAGTTCACCCGCACCCGTAATCAACATATCATCTCCTGATAATTGTATATCCACTCCCAATTTAGTGAATTCCTGCTGTAATGTAAGTGCTCTGTTGCTTTCCTTGTGTAACAAACGGGAAATTCCTTTAACAGTACTGGTACCGGAACAAATAGCTGCCAATGCTACCAAGGGAGGAAAAAGATCGGGACAATGGGTTGCATCAAAATGAAAAGATTTCAGTCTGCCAGCATTCACTTCTACAAAATCATTTCCCATTTCAAGATGTGCCCCTGCATCTTTCAATGCCTGCAAGATAGATTTATCTGCCTGGGAAGAGGATTGGCTGATGCCATTGACCCTGACTGAGCCGGCAATGGCGCCTGCAACCAGGAGGAAAGAAACGCTGCTCCAATCGCCTTCCACCGTATAACTTATGTGATAAGGCGGCATTTGTTCGGCGGTAGCGATGTAAAAATACCGGTGATTGATGTGGCGCACATTCCTTCCGAAATGTCGCATCACATCCAATGTCAAATCGATATAAGGTTTGCTGGCAAGGTTATCAACGGTGATGACTACTTCATCGATAACGGCAGATCCAAAAGCCATGAGGAGTCCGGTCAGAAACTGTGAACTCAACGAACCATCTACCGTGATGGAAGCTGGTTGCAATGGGCCCCTGATGCGCAAAGGTAATTTTCCCTGATTGGATTCAATCGCTACTCCAAGGAGAGGAAATATCTGATCGAAAAAATTCATCGGTCTGTTGACCAAACTTCCTGATCCGGTTATCTGAAGAGGCAGGGCACTGAGAGCCGCAATGGGTGTGAACATTCGAATACCCAAACCACTTTCACCGCAGTGTATGGTATCGTTCACGGGGTGGATGCCTTTGGAGTGAATGCGCAGGGAATGATCATTTTGCATGTGCACTTCTGCGCCAAGTTTTGCAATCACATCCAAAGCTGCCAGGTCATCATTGCTGTGACCGGGGTTCAGTAAAAGAGTTTCACCCCTATGCAACAAGGCTGCTGCACAGGCACGTTGCATGCTGCTTTTACTGGCGGGTGCCTGCAAAACGCCTGACAAAGAAGAGGGTGAAACAATTGCTCTCATAAAAATTATCGATATCGGTACATCATTTTATTTTCTTGAGCCGTAACATCAGATCATTTACCGGAATGGTGTGAACTATTGCCTTTCCTATATTTTCCAACAAAATATACTGCATTCCAGTAAGCGACTTTTTTTTGTCCATCGCCAATACTTTTTCAACTTTTTTCCATGGGAAAGAAGCTCTGGTGGGAAGTTCGTATTGCTGTAAAAGAGCAATCATTTTTTCTGCCCCGGTGAATTTGGTTAGCTGTGCTGACAAAAGAGCTGCATAGGTCATTCCAATGCTGATGGCATGACCGTGACTAAGTTCAAACTGGTTTTCGATGGCATGTCCGAGGGTATGTCCAAAGTTGAGCAGTTTGCGATCGCCCTTTTCGAATTCATCTCCGGTTACAATACTCATTTTGATCAACACATTGGTATGAATCAATTTTTCCAACAGATCCGGATGGCGTTGGAAATCGGATAACCGATGTTGTTGCAACCATCGAAAAAGAGCTGCATCCCGAATGGCGGCGTGCTTGATGATTTCAGCAAATCCATTTCGCCATTCGTCGTGAGGGAGGGTTCGCAAAAAATCAATGTCGAACAACAACCATTCCGGTTGCCTTATCAGGCCGACCATGTTTTTGTAAATCCCTACATCGATGCCATTTTTTCCACCTATGGCTGCATCCACCATTGCCAGTAGTGAAGTAGGCACCAGTCCGAATCGAACACCCCGCATATATATCCCTGCCACATAACCGGTAATATCTGTAATGACTCCTCCGCCCACGCCAATTAGAAAGGAATGCCTATCGGCGCCAAAAGCTATCAGTTGCTCTATGATCACATCTACCGTTACCTGTACTTTATATTTTTCTCCGGGTTTCAATACAATGGTATTCCATCCGCGAAACTTTTTCCGGTGAGCTGAAAAAACATGTTCGTCGGTGATGAGAATAGTTTTCTCTCGGCTGGTCATTTTTTCAATCGCCTCAAACTTTGTCTTGAAATGACAAGTGACGGTGGATTGAGAAAATGAGAAACTTATTTTTTTCCGGGGCATGTTGTCAAAAAAGATTATTGTTTCATGATCTTATTCTGGTGATTGATGCTCTCCATGTGAACAGCATCAAAATACCTGGTGACGAAATCTTTGCTGAGGCCTAATTTTTCTCCTTTTGCATATGCTCTGTCAAGGATGCTGTTCCATCTATTGGTTTGCAGGATGGTGATGTTGTTCTCCTTTTTGTATTGACCAATTTTTTCAGCCACCTTCATTCGTTGGCTTAGAATTTGCATCAGTTCATCGTCGAGGTTATTGATTTGCTGACGAAGTTTTTCCAGGTTGGCATGATATTCTTCAGAACTGGTATCTTCTTTTCTCCAGCGAATATTACTTACCATTTCTGCCATGCGTTCGGGTGTTATCTGTTGTTTGGCATCACTCCACGCCATATCCGGATCGATGTGACTTTCTACTATGAGGCCGTCAAAATCCAGGTCAATCGCCGTTTGAGCCACTTCCTGTAAAATGTCCCTCCGTCCGCAAATATGTGAGGGGTCATTGATCATCAGTGTATCGGGAAATCGACGTTTCATTTCGATGGCGAGGTGCCACATCGGTGCATTGCGGTATTCGGTATTTCCATAAGAGCTGAATCCTCGGTGAATCAATCCAACTTGATCTATACCGGCTTTGGTAACTCTTTCCATGGCTCCCAGCCAAAGTTCAAGGTCTGGATTGATTGGATTTTTAATCAAAACCGGAATCTTTACTCCCCGAAGGGCATCTGCTACTTCCTGGACACTAAACGGATTTACGGTTGTGCGTGCACCTATCCAAAGAACATCTATGCCAAAATGCAGGGCGTCTTCCACTTGTTTACCGGTTGCAACTTCAATGGTTACGGGAAGTCCGGTAATTTTTTTTGCATTCTGCAACCAGGGTAATCCTTTGGTGCCCACTCCCTCAAAACTTCCCGGGCGAGTGCGGGGTTTCCAGATGCCTGCCCTAAGCATATCTATTTTTCCGGTAGCGGCCAGTCTGGTAGCGGTTTGCAGCACTTGCTCTTCCGTTTCAGCACTACAAGGTCCGGAAATGATGAGTGGACGTTTGGCAAAAATCTGATCAATGTTTTGGGCAGTAGTTAAGGTTTGTTCCATATACCTGTTTTATGAAATTGTATTATGATGTTTGGTGTTTGCCGGAATAGGGTGTTCTGTTATCTGCATCATTCATCCGAATGTTCCTGCCACGGTATTTTTTTCCATCGATGGAACGAATCATCTGTTGGGCAGCGCCTTTGTCTATTTCAATCCAACTGTTCATGTCTTTCAAGTCAATTTTACCGAGCACTTCCTTTTTCAAGTCACTCATGTCGAGAATAAACTGCAGGAAGCTGGCTTTGTGGAACCCATCTTTGGTACCCAGGTTCACAAACAACCGACGATAACCGGAACCACCCCTGGTAAATGCTTTTCGGTTGTCGCCGCGCCTAGCGGAAGCATAATCATTGGTACCTGATTTGTTTTTCCCTTTGGATGATTTCTCTTTTTCTCTCAGATTCAGGTCTTCAGCATTTTCATAATACTTCAGAAACCGATCAAATTCCATTGCGGCCACTCTTTTCAATACTTCTTCTTTGGAAACATCAGCGAATTTTTCGGTGAGCACGGGTACATACGTTTCGTAATTCCCATGACTGATGTCTGCCGAAAGAAGCTTGTCCATAAAATGGAAAAATTGTTTTCTACAAACATCTTTTCCGGAAGGAATATCTAGTTTGTGAAAGCGGGCGTTGCTGAATTTTTCTATTTGACGGAACCGGTACATATCTCTTGCATGAACAATGGATAAGCAAATGCCCTGATTTCCTGCTCTTCCGGTCCGACCGCTGCGGTGCGTATAAACTTCAGCATCATCGGGCAGTTCGTAGTTGATGACATGAGTAATACCTGCCACATCAATTCCACGGGCTGCCACATCGGTAGCTATCAGCAGTTGCAGACTTTTGTCGCGAAATTGACTCATTACTTTCTCCCGCTGGGGTTGAGAGAGGTCGCCATGAAGTGCATCGATGTCATACCCTTCTCGGGTAAGGCGGTCACTGATTTCCTGCGCATCTGCCTTGGTTCGGGTGAAGATGATTCCATAAATGCCGGGATTGAAATCAATGATCCGTTTCAGGGTTTCATACCTGTGATGGGAGGAAGTAACATAATATTGATGGTCGATGCTGGCATTGGCTGTATTGACTTTACCAATGGTCACTTCTTTTGGCTGAGACATGTATTTTTTGCTCACCTTGCGTATTTCAGCGGGCATTGTAGCACTAAAAAGCCAGGTAGTTTCCCGGGCAGTAGTATTTTTCAAAATGAATTCAATGTCTTCCTGAAAACCCATGTTGAGCATTTCATCTGCTTCATCCAGCACTACATATTGAATCTTATCGAGGGCGATGGCTTTGCGTTCAATCAAATCAATTAATCTGCCCGGTGTGGCTACAACGATTTGTATGCCCCTGCGAATGTCCTTGATTTGAAGCACGATGGAGGAACCTCCATATACAGCGACGGCAGATATTCCGGGCATGTATTTTTTAAATATCTCCACTTCTTTTACAATTTGAAGACAGAGTTCCCGGGTTGGACAAACCACCAGTGCCTGAGGGTGGTTGAGTGAGGGTTGAATCAGTTGCAGGAGAGGCAGGGCATAAGCTGCTGTCTTGCCTGTACCTGTCTGTGCGAGTCCGATAAAATCACGTGTACCGCTGATCAGTACGGGTATGGCTTGCTCCTGTATTGCTGTGGGTTGTTCATATCCCATTTCCGCAGTTGCCCTAACCAGCCGGGCATCAAGTCCCAACGCTTCAAATTTATTCATGTGTTGTATTTATGGTGCAAAGGTACATTGGCAGAACCGGTAATTATTTTTTAATTCATTGCATTCCTACGGTCAACGTCTATTCCTTTGCAGTTTTTTGATTATTTTAATATTCTACTGATCTCATTCGCCCTGTTGATGAGCTCACTGAGGTATGTATAATTTTCTTTTTCCAGACAGGCTTTGAATTTTCTTAATTGGGCAATGTGTTCATTGAGTACATCCAGAATGTTTTCCTTGTTTTGCATCAAAATTGGAATCCACATAGAGGGATTGCTCTTTGCGAGTCGAACGGTACTTTCAAATCCCCCTGAAGCCAATTCGAATATGGTATTTTCTTCTTTTTCTTTTTCCAGAACGGTGTTCGCAAGTGCGAAGGAAGTGATGTGAGAGATGTGACTGATATAAGCCACATGCACATCATGTTCTTCAGCTGACATATAAATGATGTTCATACCAAGTACCTGATACAATTGCTCGATCAAGTTGAGTGCATCCGGTGCAGATTGATCCTGGTCACAAATAACAGTAGCTTTTTCATCAAAGGCACCGGAGATGGCAGATTGGGGTCCGCTGAATTCCGTGCCCCACATGGGATGTGTTGCCACGAAACGACTGCGTTGAGGGGAATTGCTGATGGTGGCGCAAAGATTTTTTTTGGTAGAACCCACGTCCATCACAACCTGGTGCCGACACCGCAGAAGTAAGCCGGGAACTATTTGTTCGGTTACATCAATAGGTGTTGCCACTATGATGATATCTGACCGATCTGTAGCTTCTTGCCAATTAGATACTTCATCTACCAAACCCATTTCCAATGCCTGTTCTGCGTGTTCCGGATTGGCATCAACACCAATGATGGTGCCCGCAAATTTTCTTTCCCTGAGGGTCAGTGCCATGGATCCCCCTATCAATCCTATTCCTATGATTGCAATCCGCATGTTGATTTCTTTTTTAATCGGCAAAGAGAAGTCATTATAATTATTTTCATCAGTAGCTTATTTATTGGACATATGTTGTTGAAGTCTTTCAATGGCGGCTTGCATTTTTTCTTCCGATGCACATAAGCTGATGCGCAGATAACGATTTCCGGCAGAGCCGAAGATGCCTCCGGGCGTAAGGAATACACCTGCGGTATAGAGAATTTTATCACTCAGTACATAGGCATCGGATTCAGAGGCAGGAATTTCAGACCAAAGGAAAAGACCTGATTGATTGGTTTTTACCTGACAACCGATGAGTTCTAGCAGCGTGGTTGCTTTCTTTTTTCTATGTAAATACATCTGATTGAGCTCCTCATTCCAGGAAGAACCGAGTTGTAGTGCAGTAACAGCCGCCATCTGTACAGGTAAAAACATTCCACTATCCATATTACTTTTGAAACGCAATACTTCTGTAATTCTATCGGATGCACCGCAGAGCATTCCCACCCTCCAGCCGGCCATGTTGTGGCTTTTGCTCAGGGAATTCAGTTCGATGGCGACTTCGCGGGCACCTTCGATGCCGAGTATGCTTTGTGGCTTTTCATTCAGTATGAAGCTATAGGGATTGTCATGACAAATCAGTATCCCGTGTTTCTTTCCAAATCGAATCAATTGTTGAAACAATGCCGTATCCGCATTTTTTCCGGTAGGCATGTGAGGGTAATTCACCCACATGATTTTCACTTTGCGAAGATCCATGTTATTCAGGGCCTCCCAGTCGGGTACCCATTCGTTGTGGGCAGATAATTCATATTCAACCGGATCAGCACCTGCCAGTTGAACAGCGCTTTTATAGGTCGGATAGCCGGGATTGGGGATGAGGGCCTGATCGCCGGATTGCAGATATGTCATGCAAATATGGAGAATACCTTCCTTACTGCCCATGAGAGGAAGGATTTCATGGGCTGGATCGAGCTGCACACCATAATTGCCTAGGTACCATGCTGAAATAGCTTCCCGCAAAGCGGGAATGCCTTTGTAATTCTGATATCCATGGCTATTGGGCAGCAGAGCATTTTGCTGCAGTGTTTGAATAACATCGGGATGGGGTGGCTGGTCGGGACTACCTATTCCCAGATTGATGATGGCTTTGCCTTGCTTATTCAGTTCATCTATCTCGCGGAGCTTGGCAGAGAAATAGTATTCACCGATGCCTTCCAGGCGGGAGGAAGTTGGTATTGACAAGATGGAATTTGCTTTTGTATTCATCAGGCTTTTACTTGTTTACCTTTTTTATAGGTACCAAAAATTTTCAAGCTGTTGGTATGGGCTGTAATTTCTTTCAATACCTGATTCAATTGAAGTAAATCATCGAATTCCAGATCTGCATAAAAACCATACTTAAAATTACTTCCCTGGATGGGCATGCTTTGTAACTTACTCAGATTAACGTCACCCGCTGCTATGGTGGTGAGTACACGTGCCAATGCACCTTTTGAATGATTGGTTTGAAAATAAAGTGACGCCTTATTCGCTCCATCAATGGGTTGTACAAAGTTGGGTTGAGCAAGCAATAGAAAACGGGTAGTATTGTTCTTCATGGTATGAATATCGGGAGCCAGAATGCGCAGATTGTAAAGTTCTGCTGCCAGTTTGCTTGCTATAGCTGCTGTATGGCGGTGGCGATGTTGGGAAATCTGGCGGGCACTCAAAGCAGTGTCTTCGGTTTCAATGAGTTTCCAATCATGTTGCTCCAAATAATCGAGACATTGTAAGATGGCCATGGGGTGGCTGTGAACTTCTCTAATTTGTGAAAGTTCCACATCTCGATTGGCGAGCAGATTTTGGCTGATGGACAAATAGAGTTCGCCAATAACGATTAATTTACTTTTTTGTAAAAGATTATAGTTAGGCAAGATGCTACCTGCAATGGAATTCTCAATTGCCATTACTCCGCCTGCAGAATGCTTAGGGTCAGCGGAAAGATGAACCAACTGGCGAAAAGTGTCACAAGGAATTACCGGTACCCCTTTACCAAAAAAATAATTGGCAGCAACTTGATGAAAACTTCCCTCATAACCCTGTATGCAGATGCCTTTTGAAAGAGCCATTGATTTCATTGTAGCGGGGGCTGTAGATGGTGACATGATCTTTTGGTCTAGATGGTAAAAAAAAACCCGGCGAGTTGCCGGGCTTCGTTATGATTTGGTGTAGATTTTCAATTACGACCCGGCTTCATTTTTTGTGAAGAAAAAAGAGAAATAATAAAATTGGCCGGCAAATGTCATGTTCAAATTTACCATTTTTTTTCCGAAACCTTAAATTATTACACTAACGTTAGTTAGTTTATTGTAGTAAGGTTGTCCAAAAAAAAAGCCCCTCCGTGGAAACGGAGCGGCTTATAACGATTGCTTGCCATATGAAAAAAAGTTAAAGCTGTTAGTGACCGGCAAGCAAAGCCACGTGGTCAAGCTAATGCTTTAATTAGTGAGCAGCTTTGGCAGCAGATGAATCTACTTGAGCAGCAGAAGAATCTGTGTGAGCAGCAGAAGAGTCTACAGTTACAGAAGCTGAATCTACTTTGGGTACAGAATCAGTTGTAGTTGCAGCATTTTCACCAGAACCGCAGGCAGCGAAAGCGCCCAGAACGAAAACGAATAACAGCTTTTTCATTGTTTTTTGTTTTTTGAATGAATGAATTTTTAATTAATACGCGAAGGTAATAAAAGGTAACCTTTCAATGTCTCGTTTTTTGAAAAAATTTTTTTTAGCCGTTTTGGGGGTTACTTTTACCTTCCTTCGGGTATTAAAATTACAGATGTGAAAGTTGACACCAATGAACAGGCGCTACTTAAAGGCCTGGCTTCCAATGACTCCAGAGCAGTTGAGGCTCTTTATAAGGACCATTTTGGGATGGTACAGACTTACATTCTGCAGAATAATGGCTCTTATGACGATGCAAGGGACATTTTTCAGGAAGCAATGATTGTGCTGTATGAAAAGGCTCAGAGCGACAATTTTGTCTTAACCTGTCAAATTAAAACCTATGTATATTCCATATGTCGGCGTTTATGGCTCAAA
>JBJTTC010000188.1:0-2899 GCA_046079965.1 Sediminibacterium sp.
TTTCACATTCCTCCCAACAACAAAGGTGAACTAATTTAAGTGTAAAACCATATAAAATTGGGGCACTATTTCAAAGCAGCGAACAGATCGGGATAATCGCTGATGATGCCATTCACCCCCATGTCTTTTAACCGTTGAAGGGTAGGAAGATCATTAACTGTCCAAGGAATGAGCAACATCTTTTTTTCCCGGCACTGTTGCACCAATGAGGGAGTTACGAGTTGGTGAGCCGGACTGTAAATAGTTGGGGTAAATCCAAGATTTTTCAGTTGGTCATCTAAAGACCTTTTATCATAATCTTCTATTAATAATGCTGTTTTAATCTTTGGATACTTGACGTGGAGGTACTGAAGTGTACGTGGATCAAAAGACTGTATCGTTACGTAGGGAATGATTTTCTTTTTTTGTATTACAGCAATAATAATATCAACAAACTCTGCGGGTTCTGGATGGAAGACATTGTCACCTGAAGCTTCGCTCTTGGTTTCTATGTTGAAAAAAGGCAAAGAACGACTGTGTTGCTGACAATAATTGATTACACTGTCAATCATGTCTTCCAATCTAGGTTTAATTGCCGGCATTTTTTGTTGCCGGGGGAAACGCGGATGTGGTGCCAGACCTACATCATACTGATGTATCTCTTCGTACGTCATTTGATACAGGTTCAGACTTTTCTCTTCGGCGGTGGTTACTCGTTTTCCTCCGGTTGTGGTGGAGATTTCGTGGTTGAAAAAAGGTTCATGGCTGAGAACTGCCTGTTTATCTTTTGAAATGACCACATCTGTTTCCAGGGTAGTGACGCCGAGTTCCAGCGCATGTATCATGGCGGGTATGGTATTTTCAGGGCGCAAACCTCTACAACCTCTGTGACCCTGTTGATCGAATGAAGGCATTTCTTTCGATTGAATTTTTGTAGCTGGTGAACAATCCATAAAAATCAAAGCCCATAAAAGTAAAAGGAGTTGATATTGTTTGAATTTTACAGACACTGATAAAAAAATTCAGCTTTTATTATTTAATTATCACGGGTTGGGTAGCAGGAACGCTGGCATTCCTTCTGGCAATGTTACGCACCGCCTGAGCAGTGATCTCTCTGAATGCCTGCTGAGTGATGTTATCATGGCCCGCCATCGCAGGAACACCGGCATCTCCACCCTCCCGTATGCTTTGTACCAACGGTACCTGTCCGAGGAAGGGCAACTCATACTCAGAAGCTAAGTTCATGCCACCTTCCTTCCCAAATAAATAATACTTATTCTCCGGTAACTCTGCCGGAGTAAAATATGCCATGTTCTCTACCAGTCCGATCACAGGCACATTGATCTGTGCCTGCCCAAACATCGCTATCGCTTTTTTAGCATCTGCCAAAGCCACCAATTGAGGGGTTGTCACAATCACAACACCGGTCACCGGTACCGTTTGCATCAGCGTCAAATGAATATCTCCTGTTCCCGGGGGCATGTCGATGATCAAATAATCGAGTTCCCCCCAATCAACTTCCGTAACAAATTGTTTGATGGCGCTGCTGGCCATGGGCCCCCGCCAAACCACCGCATTTTTTTCATCCACCAACAAGCCAATACTCATCAGCCGAATTCCCAACTTATCCAGCGGAACAATCATTCCCTTGCCATTCACTTCCCGCATCAGCGGCCTTTCACCGCGAACCCCAAACATAATAGGTACACTGGGCCCATAAATATCCGCATCCATCAGTCCTACCTTGGCACCTCCCTCAGCGAGCGCCAATGCCAGGTTGGCAGCAACAGTACTTTTTCCAACACCCCCCTTTCCACTCACCACCGCAATGATGTTTTTTACACCGGCGAGCATTTGCTGATCACCCTTACGCCCGGTGGTAGTTTGGGCGGTAAAATTCACCTGTACTTTGGCCGCCTTATTCACCAGCAACCGGATGGCATTCTCGCAGGCAGTCCGCATCATGTCCTTCATCGGACAAGCAGGGGTGGTCAGTACGACCTTGAAACTCACCTCATCGCCCTTGATCTGTACATCCTTCACCATATTCAATGTGACCAGGTCTTTCCCTAAATCGGGCTCCTGAACCTGGCTCAGTGCCTGCATGATTGCTGCCTCTGTCATCACGAAAGTTTTTGTTAAAATGAATCTTACGGGCGCAAAGTTAAACCCTGTCTGCCTTACTTTGTTAAATCAAATGTGCCTCGGAAAAAATTAACGATTGATCTTCCTTCCCGACAGACCGTGTACCTTTGCCAACAAATATGAAAAAATTAGTATTTATTTGTTTTCTTTTCATCAGTAACATTAATCTGGTGGCACAACAAAGATACCCCAACGACTCCATCGTTCAGCTGTACGGAGTGGTAATGACAGCAGATAGTCTTGTTGGGATTCCGTCTTGTAGTGTAATCGTTTTGGGTAAAGGAAGAGGAACCATCACCAGCTATGATGGGGTTTTTTCCATTGTTGTGGTGAAGGGAGATCAGATAACTTTTTCCAGTGTGGGGTTTAAGGACAAAACAATAGAAATACCTAAAAATTTACAGGACAACCAGTACAGTGTAATACAACTTCTTGTGAGTGATACTGCTTATTTACCGGCTACCATTTTGAAACCCAGGCCTACCCGGGAACAGTTTGAAAGAGATTTTGTGAACATGACTGCTCCGGATGATTTGTATGAAACAGCAAGAAAAAATACCGATGAAACCCAGCGTAGAATGATTCTTGCAAACTTGCCTTCTGATGGAAAAGAAGCCTTTAATTTTCAGATGCGCACCCAAGCAAATAAAGCATATTATGCCGGGGGACAATTGCCACCTCAAGACATTTTCAACCCTGCTGCCTGGGCGAGTTTTGTGCAATCGTGGAAACGTGGGGACTTTAAACGTAAGAAGAAGTAGTCAACTCAACTCTA
>JBJTTC010000189.1:0-33041 GCA_046079965.1 Sediminibacterium sp.
GAAAACTAAGAAGAGTGATTGAAATTGGGAGTAAGGATATCCTACATTGTAACATACCTAATGTGGCAGTCTGTTCCGCAGCCACCCGTAGCTCCAGGTACCTGCAAGTGCCGAAATTAAAATTACAATAAAAACTGAATGTCCACTTCCTATAATAGCGAAAATTGGTCCGGGACATGCACCAGTCAATACCCAGCCAATACCAAAGCAGAGTCCTCCAATAATTTGACCTCTATGAAAATTAACCTTTCGTATTTTCAAAGGATCCCCCATACTAGTTGTAGAACCTGACAATCGCAAGAAATTAGTTCCAATAAATGCAGTAAAAATGGCAGATCCAATAACACCATACAAATGGAACGACTTGAATTGAAACATTTCTTGTATGCGAATCCATGAAGTAACTTCAGCTTTAGTGAGTACCGCACCAAAGAAAATACCAACTGCAAAAAATAGTAATAATTGAGTAAAAGAAGTAGACTTTTCACTTGGATCTGAGTAAGCGTCAGTATTTACTTCAAAATCAGTGTCGGGTATGGGGTGAATATTTTTCATCTTATAGCAGATAAGGTAAAATTAAATAAGAGGCAAGAATTCCTCCCAACATAAAACAACAGGTTGCCAACAGGGAAGGCCATTGTAATTGACTGATGCCGGAAATGGCATGACCGGAAGTGCATCCCCCTGCATAACGGGTTCCAAATCCAACCAACCATCCCCCGACAACCATACAAATAAATCCCCGAAAACTTCCCATAGAAGTCCAGCTAAAAAGTTGTACAGGAACCCCTTGATGTATATCTACAAGATTTTTGCTTTCAAGGTATGAAGTTAGAGAAGGAGAGACTTGAAGTTGAGCCCCACTACTCAAAAAGAGAGAAGCCAACCCTCCGCCTGCTAAAAAACCTGCAGCCATGAACAAATTCCAACTATCTTTTTTCCAGTCATACTGGAAGAATGACAACTTAGTTGGAATTACAATAGCACATAAGTGTCTGAGGTTGGCTGAAATTCCAAGGCGCTTATTATCCAACCAAAGAAGCAGTGGCACAGTTAAACCGAGTAATGGTCCTGCAACATACCATTGCCAAGGTGATAGAATCCAGTCTAACATATCAATGATTTCAGCAATGATAATAAATATCTACTAAATTAGTAGACTAATAGATTCATCTTAACATACAACTTTTAAATTAATTTTAAAATAACATTAATGTTATCTGCTTTGAACAATTGGAGAGTATACATGCAACAATGGAATAACGCAAAACTAAATGGTCAAATAGAGTTCGGTAAACATAATTACAATCCCTACAATCATAATCATCCAACCAAAATATGTTCGCAGTTGACTTCCTGAAAAGACTTCTCCCCATTTTCTCCCAATAAAAGTACCTGCCACTGCAAGTGATGTAATGGGTAGTAAGAGTTTCCAATCGTACTGCATACCATGTAAAATATCACCAGTAAATCCACTGAGTGTATTCAAAGCGATGATCAATAAAGAAGTTCCTACTGCCTCTTTCATAGGCAACTGAAAAGAAAATATCAAGACAGGTAAAATAATAAATCCACCTCCGGCACCCAGAAGACCGGTTAATAAGCCAACTTCAATGCCTCTCCAGATGATTTTTATTTTGGGAGTATTGTTATTATAATGATGCGACTCCTCCGGGTTATTGGTATTCAGCATACGCAATGCTGCAATGATCATGAACACTGCAAAAACCAACATCATAAGCAAAGATCTATTAAAACTTATCTGGCTACTGATAAAAATAACCTCGGGAATTGCAGGCAAAATAAATTTCCGGGCCAGTAATACAGTAATCACTGAAGGGACACCAAAGTAAATTCCTGTCAGAATACGGATTTGATCTCGCCGAAAATATTTGTAGGCGCCGGCAAGACAACTGATGCCTACTACAAACAAAGAATACCCGGTAGCTTCTGTTGGTGGAAGACCAAAAAGATATACCAAAACGGGGATGGTCAAAATTGATCCACCACCACCCATCATACCCAACAAAACCCCTATAAGCAGGGCAGCAAAATATCCTGCAATAATCATGTACTTGTACTTGATACAAAGTTGCAGTTATTTAATCAAATACAGAATTAAATCAATTGATTTAAACAAACTTATCAGTCAGCAGAAATAATTCCCACCTTTTGATGAATGAATTCATTTTTTGTCATTTCCCGAAAAATAAACCGGCACAAATCTCCCGCTACAATCGGAGCGATATTTTGATGGTTTATTTTCTCTTTGAAAGTGATGTACGCTTTCGACTCAGGGCCGTCTGTTACCTGAAACGGACAAATCATTGTCCAAATAAGTTTAGCCCCTTGTACCTGTTTCCACATTTTGATGTTTTCCTCAGCATACGCTGTTCGCTCAATTGGAAAATCATCTCTCTCAGCGATCATTTTTCCTTCTTCATCCTCCAATAATAAGGCATCACCCAGCACCAACAATCGATCTACCTTATTTGCCATCATACCCGCCAATACCTGTCGCATTCCTCCACTGCGGGAAACATCTTCGGCTTCCCGATCACCCGTAACAAGAAATAGAACAACCTGACAGCCCCGAATGGCTTTATCTACTTCTTTTTTATCCAATAGATACCCTTTGATAACTAGTAGGTTACCCTGATCAATTGACTTATCCAACCATTGCTCAATATTTCTATCATAAGCAGTAACCTGATGCCCCTGTGACAATAACATATCAATCATGCGACGACCAATATAACCAGAGGCGCCGAAGATCACAATTTTCATACTATGTAAAGTTAAAAAGGGAGATAATCAGGAAAAAGCAGCGATCTCTTCCATCTGAATAGCCATGTGACTTTCCTCATAAATGACTTCCCTATTCCGAAGAATGATGGCTTGCGGAGATTCATGATGTACCTGTAATTTCTCTACTATCGCATTGGAAATATTCCTGTGCGCAAGCAGATCCAAGTAATAGAAATCAAAGCCAGCCGGTGGGTTTCCTCTTTCGAGCCTGTGCAGAACCATTGAACTTACACTACAACGAGTGCTGTGTTTGAAGATGACCTGGGGACGAATTTCGGAATTGGCAACCAACTCATCCAATTGCTCCATTCTTTCTAGGGGAATCCAATGAATCATGTTTGTGGACGGGGTAGGGGAGACTCAGGCACCCTGACGGAAATAATTCGGATTGGTAGTTGGACAGCCACGGCTGCGGGTTGATGCGCAGGACATGCAGACTACGCCCAGTACCATTACAATTAGCAGAACCAAGGATAAGTTTTTCATAGTGTATGGTTAAATGACCGATTTGGACTTATATTGCATCTTTCAAAGATACAAGTATGAGACAAATGGCAGCTTGTTGCTTTTGTTCAAAAAATGTTAATAGTATTGCCATTTATTTCAACGCATGAAATTACATTTTATTTCAATCGGTGGAAATGTGATGCATCAATTGGCCCTTGCCCTCCACCAAAAAGGCTATACAATAACCGGTTCAGATGATGAAATCGTGGATCCTGCCCGAACCAATTTACAGCAGGCAGGTATCCTTCCTTCTAAAATTGGCTGGAATGATCAATTGATTACCAGCGACTTGGATGGAGTTATTCTAGGAATGCATGCCCGGGAGGATAACCCGGAATTGGCCAAAGCCCTTCAACTCGGTATTCCCGTCTATTCATTTCCCGAATACATTTATAAAGAAAGCCTGCATAAAAAAAGAATTGTTATCGGTGGAAGTCATGGTAAGACAACCACCACCGCCATGATCATGCACCTCTTGCAACAACAACATCTTTCATTTGACTACCTGGTAGGTGCGGCAATCAAGGGATTTCTGGGTTCAGTTCAATTGACAGAAGCACCCATTATTGTTTGTGAGGGCGACGAATATCCTGCCAGTGCAATTCTAAAAAGGCCCAAATTCCATTTCCTCTTTCCACACATTGCAGTGATCACAGGAATTGCCTGGGACCACATCAATGTCTTCCCCACCTTCGATATTTATTTGGAGCAGTTCACCCTATTTATTCAAAAAATTGAGCCGGGAGGGACTTTGATTTACAATCAAACCGATGAAACCCTGAAGGATTTAGTAAAGAAATCTCAAAGAACCGATATAAATTATCTGCCTTATGTTCTTCCCATATATCGGGTAGCTGATGGAATCACTCAAATAGAAATCGACGGACTAACAAGTGATCTGGCAGTATTCGGTGAACACAATCTCTTAAACCTGCAAGCAGCTCGCTTGGTTGGTGAGCAACTTGGAATTTCTACAAAAGATTTTCTACAATCCATGGAAAATTTTAGGGGTGCAGCCAAAAGACTGGAGCTTCTTGCCGCAGGAAAAAAAGCAAGGGTTTACAGAGACTTTGCGCATGCACCCAGTAAAGTCATGGCTACACTCCGCGCAGTTCGCCAGCAATTTCCCCAACACTACCTGATCGCTGTACTTGAACTGCATACATTTAGCAGTCTCAATGAAAAATTCATGGAAGAATATAAAGGAGCATTGGATGAAGCCAACCTGGCTGCCGTTTTTTATACCTCCCATTCCCTAGAGCACAAAAAACTTCCTCCCTTAGAAACATCCAAAGTAAAATCCGGCTTTGGAAATGAATCACTGATCATTTTAAATGACCGAGACTCTTTGTTAGACTGGCTAGGCAAACAGGATTACCAACATACCGTACTTTTACTCATGAGCAGTGGTACATTTGATGGTGCCAATATGCTTACATTTGCAGAAACCATTAGAGCGCAGTAAAGATTTACTTATGAACTTGTTACTTACCCGACCCATTGCTTTCATTGATCTGGAAACTACCGGCATCAGCATCACGCAAGACAGAATTGTAGAGATAGCTGTCATTAAGATTTTAACCGATGGTTCCAGACAGATCAAAAGAAAACTGATTCAACCCGGCATTCCTATTCCTGAGTCTGCATCTGCCGTTCATGGAATCACTGATGAAATGGTGATAGATGCGCCCACCTTTAAACAGGTGGCCAATGAAATTAAACAATTCATGGACAATTGTGACATCGGTGGGTACAACAGCAATCGATTTGATATACCGATGCTGATGGAAGAATTTCTTCGGGCAGGCATAGAATTTCCGGCAGAAAACAGGAAATTCCTTGACGCACAGAAAATCTTTCATAAAATGGAAGAGAGAACCCTGTCTGCCGCCTACAAGTTTTATTGCATGAAAACGCTGGAAGAGGCACATAGTGCAGAGGCTGATGCCATGGCTACTTTTGAAATTCTTGAAGCCCAGGTTGCCAGATACCCGCAAATGGGTAATACGGTTGACAGCATATCCAAATTTACGGGCGAAGATGACTTTGTAGATTTTGCCCGTCGTTTCATCAAAGAAAATGGTATTGAAATTTTCAATTTCGGAAAACACAAAGGCAAACCCGTTGAAAAGGTATTACGTGAAGAGCCTCAATATTATGATTGGATGATGAAGGGCGACTTCGCCATGAATACCAAGCAAAAATTAACCGAAATGCTGAATCGCACACTCTTAAAGAAGAATGGTACTCCCGGTTGAATAATTTAACGTCTTGCTGCCGTTATCTTTTTGTACTTTAGTAGCTCCGACACACCCTTTAGATTGGAGAAAATTGTAATCATTCCCACTTACAATGAACGGGAAAACATCCTGTCCATCACCGATGCAGTATTTTCCCTGCAACGAGGATACCATGTGCTCGTGATTGATGATAATTCCCCTGATGGTACTGCATCTCTTGTAGAAGAAAAAATGTTGCAACATAATGGCGAGTTATTTTTAATACGCCGCAAGGGTAAATTGGGCTTAGGTACTGCATACATCGGAGGGTTCCGATGGGCTTTGGACCGGGGTTACAAATACATCATGGAAATGGATGCGGACTTCTCGCATCAACCCCGAGATCTCGAGAGACTATATGAGGTCTGCAAATCCGGTGAGGCCGATGTTGCGATTGGTAGCCGCTATGTACCGGGAGGAAAAACAGAAAATTGGCCCTTGGACAGGCACATCTATTCACGGGGAGGAGCCCTCTATACCCGCTTGATAACCTGGATGCCGATAAAAGACCCTACCGCAGGTTTTGTTTGTTACAGCAGAAAAGTACTGGCATCAATGAATCTCAATGAAATTAAATTTGTAGGTTATGCTTTCCAGATAGAAATGAAACTAGCTGCCTGGAAGCTTGGATTCAAACTAAAGGAGGTCCCCATCACTTTTATAGACAGGAAAATCGGCACCAGCAAAATGTCAAAAGGCATCATACGGGAGGGTGTTCTGGGTGTTCTTGAAATGCAATGGAGAAGTTTCTTTGGGCATTACAACAAGCGTGTAAGAAAGAAAAACTGAATTCCGATTATTAGTCCCAACCCTTCCGAAAGCAGTCGTATTTATGAAAAAAGCATTGGTACAACTGCACTTAGCTGTTTTGCTGGCAGGTTTCACAGGCATTTTGGGGGCACTTATTTCACTGAATGAAATTTGGTTGGTTTGGTACAGAATTGCAATCACCGTTGTAACGCTTTATTTGCTTCATCTTTGGCGTCCTACCCAAAGTTTGTTGTCACCCAAACAAAGGATTCGATTGTTAGGCATTGGTGTTATCATTGCCATCCACTGGGTTTTCTTCTATGGTAGCATTAAACTATCCAACGTCTCCGTTGGGCTGGTTTGCTTTGCCTCTGTTGGTTTGTTTACCAGTGTTACTGAACCTCTTCTCATTCGTACCCGATTCTCTTCGCGAGAATTTTGTTTAGGACTCATCAGCATGGCGGGTATTTATATCATTTTTCACTTTGATAACCGCTATCGGACAGGTATCTTAATGGGTACAGTATCATCATTGCTGGCTGCAATTTTCTCCGCCCTCAATAAAAAATATGTGGAAGAGACACCTCGTCGTGAAATGTTGTTTTTGGAAATGATCGGCGGATTTGCTGGAGTAAGTTTACTGCTACCCATCTATTTGTTCTTTTTTCCTGCCAAACATGCCTTGCCGAATATGTCAGATTGGGGTTGGCTTATCATACTAAGTTGGGCTTGCACCATCTTAGCTTTTGAATTCATGTTGAGCAGTCTTCGTCACATATCTGCCTTCACTCAAACACTAACACTGAACCTTGAACCTGTATATGGCATCATAATGGCATTCCTATTTTTTCGCGAAAATAGACTGCTGCCGGAAAGTTTCTATCTGGGTTGTTCCCTCATTCTGATTTCAGTGGGCTTGCAGATGTTTTGGATCTATGGAAAAAACAAACGCGATCTACCCGGTATTAAAACTCAATGATGAATCCAAATGTAGGTGCAAAAACGGCATCCGACACATCCAAATAGAAAGGAACGGCGTTGCTCCCATTGTTTTTTACAGGTAAGCCATCGGTTGTTTGGAAGCCAGAATTATCAGCATTTCTTCTGAAGGAATAAAAGGGTGGAGCAGGACTTCTGGCAAGATACCAGTTCGTTACATCCAGGAATAGGTCAAGTGTAAATTTTTTATAGTTCCATTTTTTATCAATACGGATGTCACTGGAATGAAACGAACGAAGACGCTCTGTGTTGAGACGTGAATAATCTAATATACCAGATCCAAGTGTAATGAAATTCAATCTACTGGCTGTCTCATTATATGGAGTGTTGGGAACCCCTCTCTGGTATCGGAATTTCAGTCCCAATTCCCAATTACGGGGTAATTTAAATCCTAGCAAAATACTTAACAAATGTCTATTGTCCCATGAACTGGGTATCAGAACGCCAGAAATGTTGCTGTATTTACTGTTGAAATAAGTATAACTGAAAACACCGAAAAATCTTTTGGTCAGTTTTTGTTGAGCAAAAAATTCAAACCCAAAACTTCGGCCATTTCCTGTGGTTTGGATGGGTTCGTTGCCCAACACATTGAAATCACCACCCAAATTTGACAAACTAATGCCATCTTTTATACTAATAGGTACATTGGAATATCGCTTGTAAAAGCCTTCAAGTGTAAAACGTGTCGCATCAGAAGGTAGGTATTCAAATCCCAATGCATAATGGGTGCTTCGTAAATAATCTGCTGATTGATTAATATACTTACCGGAAAAATCTTTGAAGCCCAGTGATGTATAGGGAGCCAATTTATAATATACCCCTGCAGAAGCGTTCAGAGTAAATTGATCAGCCAACACATAACTCAGTGATATGCGAGGAGACAGTGTGCGCAAAGGATTCCCTCCATCGGTAGTAAAACTATTCATATCGGTTCGGATGCCTGCATTCAAACCCAATCTATTGTTGAAGAACCGCTTTCCCACCTGGAAAAATCCGCCATATTTCAAGAGGCTCAGACTGGTTGTATAATTAAAGCTGAGTGCCGGTTGAAGCAGGTTACCCAGGTTATCTTTGATTTCAGGACGAATGATTTGGTTGGTAGCATTGGTATAATTCACCCAATCAGCCTGAATTCCGTAACTGTATTTCCATCCGAGCTGATTTTTATTCATATCAAATCTTAATTTATTTTCTGTCTCACGTGAATTGAATTGAAGCGTCTGAACTCCTTTTACTGGTCCCAGGTTGTTTTCGAATTTGGCAATATCATTGTTAAAATCATTCCTGCTCAAACTGAGGTTCCAAAATCCATTGTTGATCAGTCGGCGAAGAGAGGCGCCAACTGTATAATTCCATTGGTTAATACCGGGGTTGCTGTTAAGGGCAAATAATTTTTCCGGGGTTGCTTTCTTGGGGGCAGCAAAGCTGAATTCATCAATGGCACCGACCCCTAAAAAAGTAAGGGTAGTTTTTTTATTGATTCGATGGGTAACCTTGTATTGAAAGTCCCAAAAATTCGGACGTATGGGTAAGTCGATTAGCTGAAAAAGGAGTTGCAAATAACTTCTCCTCGCTGAAGCCAGAAAGGTAGTTTTTCCATCTTTACTTAGGGGTCCCTCCAGGGTTGTTGCCAATTCTGTTGCGCTGAGTCTTACATTCCCCTGTAAACGATTTTCATTACCCCTCTTTTGGCGAAATTCAAAAACAGATGAAAGGGCATTTCCATAACGGGCATCAAAAGCAGAGGAACTAAGTTTAACATCTTCAAGAAAACTCACATTTAAGATACCTGCCGGTCCGCCCGCACTTCCCTGGGTAGTAAAATGATTAATAACCGGAATTTCAATACCATCGAGGAAATAAACATTTTCATTGGGCGCACCTCCCCGTATAATGATGTCATTTCGAAATCCCAATGCCGAACCACCTGTTCCCCCTACACCCGGTAAAACCTGTATTACTTTTGATATATCAAAATTTCCACCCGGATTGCTTTTAATTTCCTCGGTTGTTAGTCGCTGAACACTGAGTGGGGTTTCCAACGTCGCGGCTCTGGCAGATTTTCGACCCCCACTGACTACTGTAACACCCTGAAGGGTAGTGGCGGATGGCTCTAATTCTATCTGGAAATTATTCTCATTTCCACTGGTGACGGGAACATTGAACAAAATCTTTTTTTCAAATCCTACTGCAGTGATGTCTATTCGATATGTTCCAACTTTGATGCCTGACATCCGAAATTGTCCGATACTATCTGTAATCGCAGTTGCCGAAATTCCTGCCATCTGAATGGAAACACCCGGAATTGGTCTTTGTGCAGATTTATCAATGACCGTACCGGAAATGACCCCTGTAGATTGTCCAAATGTGTTGAAAAAAATAGGTGAAATGGAAATTAACAGCAGGAAACGCTTCATGGGTACAATATTTCACTTTAAAACAATCCAATCTGTTGAATGTTTAGTTATTTTCATGGTTATTTATGGAAATACCCGGTAGAGGTTGCAACCATAACCAGCCTACTGTCGGATTTAAATGAATTTTTTATGCAGAAAATTTTTATTGTGATTTTATTGTTGATAGTTGGTACCTCTTTTACGGCTCTCTCGCAAAAAAAACCACTTGATCATTCAGTCTATGACGGATGGCAGAGCATGGGGGAGAGGGGCATTAGCAATAAAGGAGAGTGGATTTTTTTCGCAGTAAATGTTCAGGAGGGGGATGGAACTTTGATTGTAAAAGATTCATCAGGAAAAACAATAGCAAAATTTCCCCGCGGCTACAATGCTGCCTTTTCTCCACTTCAAAATCACCTGGTAGTTAAAATCAAACCCCCTTTTTCGGCTACCAGAGAGGCAAAAATTAAGAAGAAAAAATCAGAAGACATGCCCAAGGATAGCATGGCCATTCTGCATTTATCCAGTGGCGAGGTAACAAAAATTTCAGCTGTTAAACAATATGTATTTCCTGAAAAGGGAGATGAGGAAAGACTCTTTTATTGGTTAGAAAAACAGCAAGCTGCTGATAAAGAAAATAAAAGTAGTCCCGATTCATTGACTCGAATCAATGCGATGTTGCGTCTTGCAGATAGTCTGGTAAGAGCAGCAGACAGTCTTAAAAACAAAGCCAATGAATTAACGACAAAGGGAATGTCATCCACTACCGCACCCGTGCCGGTTGTTTCTTCGTCTATTCCTGCTTCATCCGGTGAGGGAAATGAGGAGGGTACAGATCTTGTTGTCCTGGATCTTAAAAGCCGGCAGGAAAAAAGATTTTCTCAAGTAACAGAATGGATATTGAGTAAAAACGGAAAATTATTGGCATACGAACAATCCAAAAAAGGCTTAAACAGCAAAGGCAAAAACTCCATCCATGTAGTTCAGTTACCTTCATTTGCCGATCAAGTTATCCTTTCCGGATTTTACGATGCTAAATCGTATATCACGGATGATAAGGGGGAGCAATTAGCATTTATTGCGGAAAGAGATAGCGGAAGCAAGGCCGTTCAGCGTTTTTATCAACTTTGGTATTTCCAGAAAGGGAGTGACAGTGCCCGAATGCTTGTCAATTCAAAAACAAAAGGGATACCCCCAGGATATACTGTGGCTGAAAACATGGTTGTTCGCAACGAATCGGCATTCAGGAGATCAGGGACCGAAAACTATTTTTTTAGTCCTTCCGGGAATCGACTTTTTTTTGGTCTATCGGCCATTCTTCCACCTAAAGACACCTCTCTTCCTGAATTTGAAAGGGTCAATGTAGATATCTGGCATTTCAATGACGACCAGATTCAGCCTGCACAGTTGCGTAACCTAAACACCGACGTCAATCGATCCTATCTGGCCAGATATGATTTCAATAACAAAGAAATAATTATGCTGGGCAATCCCGGGTTACGCAATGTTATTCCCGGTGGGGAGGGTGATGGAAATTATTTTTTTGCAAGCAGTGACACCGGAAAACGAATTGCCGCTCAATGGCAGGGTTATACCCTTAATGATTTTTACTTGTTGAATCCGCTCACCGGCTCAAGTACATTGATTAAAAAAGAAATTAAAGCCAACCTGATAGGAACATCGCCGGGAGGTAATTATCTTGTATGGTACGATGAGCCACAAAAATTATATTATAGCTATTATGCTCCGGAACAAAAATTAACCTCTTTTGCCCGAGATATTCCTTATGCACTTTTCGATGAAGAGAATGATCTTCCGGATGATGCCAATGCGGAAGGATGGGTAAAATGGACAGAAGATGAACGGTATCTCTTTATTTATGATCATTATGATATCTGGAAAGTAGATCCATCCGGAAAAGAAAAATCTGTTCGGCTCACCCCGGGTAGAAAAAATAAGTTACAATACCGATTCATTAATACAGATCGTGAAGAGAAATTTTTTACCAATCAATCTTCACTCCTTCTTCGGGTGTTTGATGAGAAAGATAAAAGTAGCGGATTAGCCATGTTGCGGCTAAATAGCACTAGCATGACCGAATTGCTGAAGGAACCGGTATCTGTGGGTACGACTGTCGCAAAAGCAAAGGATGAAGATATTTTTCTTTATACAAAAGAAACCTTTCAGCAATCGCCCGATTTATTCAGGCAGTCTCTGAATTCCTCTGCACGTCAGTTATCAAGCATCAACCCACAACAAAAATTTTATCATTGGGGAACAGCCAGTCTTTTTCGTTGGAAGTCATATACCGGTAAAACAACTGAAGGTATTCTTTACCGACCGGAAAATTTTGACCCAAGTAAAAAATATCCGATGATTGTTTATTTCTATGAACGCAGCAATGAAACACTCCACAATTATCTTGCACCTGCACCAACACCATCCCGCCTCAACATTTCTTTTTATGTGAGCAGGGGGTATGTAGTTTTTGTACCAGACATTTGGTATAAAAAGGGTTATCCCGGGCAAGGTGCGTATGATCACATTCTAAGTGGAACACGTGCTGTGGTAAAAGAAGGATACGTAGATTCAAATAGGGTGGGATTACAGGGCCAAAGCTGGGGTGGATACCAGATTGCCTGGTTAATAACAAGAACACCCCTTTACAGGGCTGCCTGGGCAGGTGCACCGGTAGCGAATATGACCAGTGCTTATGGTGGGATACGCTGGGGTCCGGGAATTTTACGGCAATTTCAATATGAAAAATCCCAATCCCGCATCGGTGCAACACTCTGGGAAAAACCGGAGCTCTATTTACTGAATTCCCCTTTGTTTGCCTTACCAAAGGTAAAAACGCCACTGGTAATCATGGCAAATGATGCTGATGATGCCGTTCCCTGGTACCAGGGAATTGAACTCTATGCAGGATTGCGCAGATTGGGAAAACAAGTTTGGCTGCTGAATTACAACAACGAGGTTCACAACCTGGCAGAAAGAAAAAACAGAAAGGACATACAAATTCGTCAGCAACAATTTTTCGATTATCTGCTAAAAGGTGATACCCCGGCGAAATGGATTAGGGAGGGCGTACCAGCAGTGATGAAAGGCAGGGATTGGGGATTGGGAAAGTAAAACCGGGTAGTTAGTGCTTGTTTTTCGGCAGGAAAAATTTACCCTGTAGAAGTTGTTTAATTGTTTGTTCCTTCCTTAACCAAACATACCCCAATACCATCGCCAATAAAGAGGCAACCAAAACAGACATCTTTGCAATGTCTTCAGCTGCTCCATCCGGAAAAGCAAGAGCAGAAATAAAGATACTCATGGTAAATCCAATTCCTGCCAGGATACCGGCACCGATGAGTTTATGCCAGTTAACCCCGGTAGGAAGCTGGGCCCATTTCTTATAGATAAGAAAATAGCAGGAAAAAAATATTCCAAGTGGTTTCCCTATTATCAATCCGGCCATGATACCCAAGCTCAGTGGTCCGGATAGCGAGAGAAGTGGATCACCGGGGAAAATGATGGCCGTATTGGCCAATGCAAAAATGGGAAGAATGATAAAATAAACAGGAGTATGAAAAGCTTTTTCAAATTTTGGCAACAGGGAAACTGGCACCAACATGGCAAAAACTACTCCGGCAACGGTGGCATGTATGCCTGAATTGAACATACAATACCACAATACTATTCCCAACGAAAATTGTATGACACCAAAAGCAAGCTTTTTCCGATTCAAATGATGAATGATAAAAGTTATCAGTACAACCCCCAACAAATACATCCATTGTAGTTGTCCGCCATAAAAAACAGCAATGACCAGGATAGCACCCAAGTCATCAATGATTGCCAATGCAGTAATGAAAATTTTTAATCCGGTCGGAACACGCCTTCCGAGTAAGGATGCCACTCCCAATGTAAAGGCAATATCCGTAGCTGTGGGAATGGCCCACCCGGGCATAAAATTGCTTCCTCTGGCAATCAAAGCGAATAAAATGGCCGGTACCAACATTCCGCCAACAGCAGCCATAACTGGCAAGAGTGACTGTCGCACAGAAGATAATTCACCGGTCAGGAATTCCCTTTTAATTTCTATGCCTGCCAAAAAGAAAAAAACAGCCATGAGAAAGTCGTTGATAAAAACTGAAGGGCTATTCGGAAGACTTAGCCACCACCATTGGGTATGGTGAGCAGCGGATCCGTCAAAACTAATGTGCCAAAAATGATTGTACCAGGTTTGAGAAAAGGAAAAATTGGCCAACAAGAGAGAGAGGGCAGTGGCAACCAGCAGCGTAATTCCAATAGATTGATTGCTGTGCAGGTACCGGACCAAGAGCAATGATATTTTATTCTTTTTACCTGTTTTCATTTTTTAATTCCTTTGATTCAGGTAATGAGAGAGGGGGTAATAAAAGATCGGTTTTGCTTTTTGGACGAATTGCTTCCAGCCAACGAAATGATCTCAATTTCAGTAACTCATGTGGGGCTTTGCGCATTGGATACGCTATTCCCTCATATTTATTAAGAAATGAAACTTTTTGAGGCTGATTATTTTTTAATAAAATTACAATGGCATCACAGGTAGATTTATTGACACTGATAAATCGTTTTTTTTCATCCTGAAAGTAGTAAACATTTTCGGCGCTGCCCTTGGCAGTCATCTGATACATCTCTCCATTATCAAACAACGCATTGAGTCTGTTGCCCTTGAGCTGATTAAAATAGGAAGTGCTATCTACCCGGCTGATGGCAAGAGCATTTTCATACACAAAAAGACGTTCAGGCTTTTTATTTTTAAGAAACAGATAAAGGGTATCTCCCAAAATTTGATTTTCCTTTGCCCAAACAACCGGTGATTTAAAAAACCGAAATACAGAATCTTCCAGAGAATAAAACAAGCTATCGCCTACCCCCTGTAATGAATCTGAATAGACCCGCACGTTTGGATATGCTTCAAAATAACGAAGGGTAGTATCTTGTTTTCGCTTGAGCAGACCAATAGAATCGGCATCATTTGGCACCCGTACTTCAGGAACTTCTCTGTACTTCCTTACATCGCGCAGGCGTGCCACATAAAGAGTATCAGCAGAAATAAATGTGGTATCACTTCGCTGCTTTACCAGTAAAATCGGCTGAATGGTCGCCAGCAAAATAACTTTTTTCTTATCGCTTTTGATGTTATTGGCAATCAGGTCAAACCCTTCTGTACTGTCCTTGCCTCTGTAAACTGCATTTCCCCTAAACTCACTTTGTCCGGTTGAATCATTGATGGCCATTTCATCAGATGTAAAAGTATAATTACTATCGATGATTTGAGGTCGCTGGAACAGAAAACCCTTTTTATTTTTCCGGTCAAAAAAAGCATCCTTAGTTAGGATGATGCGTCGGGAAGAATCTATAATTCGGGTGGGGGAGGAGATGCGAACCGTTTCCTGCTGGGTATTGTACTGCAAGGTATCGGTATCAATGGTATATTCAGGATCTACTAAACTGACTTTCTGAGTGAAGATTACATCTTTGGTATCACCATAATAGGTTGCTTCCTGACTGGTTAGATTGGTTTTTTTGTTGATTAACCGGCCCCCTTTGCGGTAGATCCCAATTTTTTGGTTTACCTGATAATCGAGTTCTTCAGTAGTCAGCGTTCCGGAACCATCAGTTAGTCGTACTTTTTTTCTCAAAAACGCTTTCTTTTCATTACCCAAATAATTCAGGTATTGAGAATAAGTGTGCACACTGTCTGCATCGTTGATATGAATGTTCCCAAAGGCTTCCATGCTGTTGTCGTATCTGTTGACCCGAACACTGTCTGCAAAAAACAGTGTTTTTTCCTGTCGGATCTTTACGTTTCCCACCGCAATGGTATAATTGTGAACCGAATCCTGCTGGAGGAACTGGATTTCACGGGCAGAAAGAATCTGAACAATTTTATTGGCATTCAAGGAATCAGCAACAGGAGGATTGGTTTGTGCAGAAAGCAACTGCGAAAAAAGGCAGACGGCCAGCACAAAGAAAAATATCCTAGCTGTCTTTTTCATCAGCGTGGGGAAGGAATAGAATCATGCAAGGGTTGCATGATGGGTCCGGTTTTATCTTTTTTACCAAAAAGGGAGAAACTCACATAACGTTTGGGGTGAAGCCGCAAGTCATCCATCAAAGTATTGGTGCTCCGCAAGGTTTCATTCAATTGCAGGTACAAGGTTTTATCGTTGATCAGTTTTCCCAACGAACCTTTGTCGGATTGTATGTTCGAGAGCAGCGTGTTCAGGTTACTGACGGCAGATTTGAGTTGATCGATGGCTCCGGGAAAATCGGTTTTGCTCAATTTCTCGGTAGTAGTCTCTGCATTACTAATAATTTTATTAACCTTTTCATTGTTGTCAGCCAGGTTTTGGGTAAATCGGTTTACATTTTGCATGGATTGATGCAGACTGCCATCCGGGGCAGACAACATTTGTTGAATTGAAGCAGATGAAACCACGAGATTAGCAGTCGTCTGATTAATGTTTGCTATCATTTCCTGCAAGTTGTGCCTCGTATTGGGGTCGAAAATGCGGTTGATGTTTTTCAAGACGGAGTCCAGTTGCAAAAGCGTTTCCTGTATTTGCTGTCCAACCGGACCCATTTTATCGACCAGACTGGCTATCATTCCTTGCATATTTTTGGTCTTCACGGTATCTCCCGCTTTTAAAAAAGAGGGTGCATCTCCCAATCGGATGATCACGCTGGGAGTGCCCAAAGGATTTTCTCTGATTTCTGCATAAGAATTCACCGGTATCTTATAAAATTCCTTCATTTTGAGGGTTAGGGTAATGGAATGAAGTGAGGCATCGTCGTTCTCAATTTCCATTACGGTACCTACTTGAAAACCATTGATATATATGGGATTGGATACCATCAAGCCCTTGGTATCTTCATATCTGGCATAGATGTAATGTCCGGTTTTAAACAAAGTCTTTCCCTTCAAAAAATTAAAACCCAGAATAAGCAGGGTAATCGATATGGCAGTCAATGCCCCAACTTTCGTTTCGTTCGATACTTTCATACCTGCAAATCTAATGGTTATCAAAACATTCAGCTATCATCCCGGGGGCTTATTTACCTGCGGCAGGTAGCTGCCCTGAATTGAATTGTTTCTCCAAAGAAAAACGATACCGTTTAAGGGAGCGTATCAAAACCTGACAGATTTCTTGCTGCCCCTCAGCACTATTGAGGTACAATTCTTCCTCCGGATTGGAGATAAAACCCGTTTCTACCAAAACGGCCGGCATGGCTACTGCCTGTAAAACCCAGATACCTTTCTGCCTTTGTTTTGCATCTCGGCTTACCCTTCCTACCTTGGCAAATTCCTCTTCTATGGTGAGGGCGAGACTGGCACTTCTACTGAAATAAGCCTGGGTTTTCATATTGATTATCATCATCTTAGCAGGGTCAGTTGGATTAAAATCTTTAAGCTCCTGCATTGAAATACTATCCATGTACATGTCCTCATTTTCACTCAACGCCTCACGGGCAGCATTGGATTTATCCACCCCATAAATAAATGTTTCGGTTCCCTTGGCAGTATTGGGGGTAGTCCAATACCTGTAATCTTTCACTTTACGTGTATATTTTTTGCGGCGGCTACCTTTTCCCTTGTAGTAAGTCACTGTCTTATAACCTACAAATTCTTTGTGGCGTATGGGGGGTGTTGAATTGACATGAATACATATAAACAAATCTCCCTTGGCCTGGTTGGCTAATTTAGCCTTTTGCGTTACCGGGTCAAAAATATCAGTTGTTCGGGTCATAAATACATCCACTTCCGGCATCTGCTCCCGTATCATCGCTTCCAGTTTCAATGCGATAGCCAGAGAAATGTCTTTTTCATAAGAAAACGTTCCTTTCGCACCATGATCTTGTCCACCATGCCCGGCATCTATGACAATTTTTCTGAGACCCTGTCTAGCTTTGGAAGGACCTGCATTTTGGCTATATCCAACCATGCTTCCAAAAAAAAGAGGGAGTATCCAGGCAACCAAAGTACTTCGCTTCATATCAATACGTTAATTGAATAGGGATGGAAACGTGTTTACCAACCCAAGGGCTTATTTTTGTCGCGCTTATGTTATCAAAACACTGCAAACTTAACGCAAATTCAGCCGTCGGTATTGTTATGGCGGCAGGATGGATTTTATTAACATTTCTTAGGGTCGATGCCTCAGAATGGAAGCTTACGGCCAAACGGGGTTCCGATACCATGATAAGCTTTACTGATACAATCCCTACCGTTACCCCGGGGAAAGAAAAGGATTCACTCTACTTTGAAAAGAAAAAGGATACCCTACAAATAGATACGCTCCCTGTTTCTACGGATTCTTTGGATGCTACAGTAAACTATGCAGCCGAAGATTCGGGTGTGTTAATGATTCCCGATAAGCTATTCATTTTATACGGCAAAGCCAAGACTGATTACAAAGACCTCAAGTTGGAGGCAGCAGTGATCGAATTCAACCAACAAAGCCAGATGGTCAAAGCCTATGGAAATACTGACTCTTCCGGAAACCCCAACAGCAAACCTCAATTTTCACAGGGAGAAATGAAAACGGTCAGTGACTCGATATTTTATAGCATGAAAAGCAACAAAGGACTGATAAAAAATACTTATCTGCAGGAGGGAGAAATTTTTGTGAATGCCAAAACCCTGAAAAAAGTAGGGGTGGATGAATCATTTGGCAAAGATGTTCGCTTCACTACTTGTAACCTGGATGAGCCGCATTTTGCTTTCAAAAGCAACAAGATGAAATTAATCAACAATAAGTTGGCTGTAACAGGGCGTGTATATCCGGAAATAGAATCCATACCCATAGGAATACTCACCCTGCCCTTTGGTATTTTTCCACTGAACCGAGGCAGACACTCCGGTGTCATGTTTCCCACTTTTACTGCCAGTGAGGATTTTGGTTTGGGACTGGAAGGGTTGGGCTATTACAAAGTACTGAGTGACTACGCCGACATTACTACGCGTGCCAATATTTATTCGTACGGAGGATGGAATGTAAATGTGAGTTCGAAGTACATCAAAAGATATAAATATTCGGGAACATTTACCGTCAGCTTCCTTAACAACAAACAATTGAACCGATCCCCTTTTTCAAAAGAGGAATTCAGCCAGAACAGGGCATTCATGATAACCTGGGGGCATACAAGAGATTCAAGGGCAAGGCCGGGAACCAATTTTTCTGCCAATGTTAATTTCGGTAGCAGTCGCTTTAATCAAAATCTACTCAACAACCCTTTTCTGAATTTTCAGAATCAATTACAATCCAACATTAGTTATTCGAAAGACTGGCGTGGTAAGTACAATGTGTCACTTAACTTCAACCACAACCAAAATTCCAATACCAAACTGGTCAATCTGAACCTGCCTACAGCTAATTTTAATGTGGTCACCTTTTTTCCCTTTCAAAAAAAGGACAGGGTAGGAACTGCCAAATGGTATGAAAAAATTGGTATTGGGTACAATGGGAATTTTCAAAACCTGATCTCCTTTTACGACACCGCATTCAGCATGCGACGTCTTCTTGATACCCTTCAATGGGGTGCACAACACAACCTACCCATCAATTTATCCCTTCCAGCGCTGGGTCCCATTACAATTGCTCCGGGCGTTAGTTATGAAGAAAGATGGTATGGACAAAGGATGTTCAGGAACTGGAACAACACATCAAAAAAAGTTGATACCACCATTCAAAAGGGTTTTTATACCGCAAGACAAATGTCTTTCAGTCTCTCGCTGAATACGCGAATTTTCGGAACCTATAAATTCCGACCTTCCAGTCGTGCCGTGGCCATCCGCCATGAAGTGCGACCGTCGATTTCATTGAATTACAAGCCTGACATGGCAGCCCGTTATCACTACAATACCCAGGTGGATAGTACAGGTCGAATTTTGCGCTTTTCACAATTTGAGGGTGGGGTATTGGGAACTTTTTCGGAGGGAAAATTCGGGGGCATTGCATTTGGTATAGATAATGTTCTTGAAATGAAAGTGAAAGACAAAACGGATACTTCAGGAAAGAATACGAAAAAAATTAAGTTACTGGATGGATTTGGCTTCAATTCCTCCTATAACCTGATGGCAGATAGTTTTGCTTTGGGAATTTTTTCTATATATGCAAGAAGTACGTTGTTCGAGGTCATCAACATCAGTGCGAATGCAACAATGGATCCCTATCAGGTCAATGATCGAGGTTTTAGGGTGAATCAGATAAATTTTGATCCTACCCGCCTAAAATTTGGACGCATAACGAGTGGTAACATTGCCCTCTCCACTTCATTCAAAAGCAAAAGCAGGGATGGAAAGGAGGCAGATAAAAAAACAAACACACCTCTTCCGAATGACCCCTTCCAGACACCCGATGAACAACAACGCGAATTACAGTTCATCCGTTCCAATCCTGCGGAATTCACAGATTTTAATATCCCCTGGAATCTCTCCCTATCTTATTCATTGGGATTTTCAAAGATCTTAAAATCTGACTACTCAGGATTTGAAACCATCACCAATTCAAGCATCAATTTCAATGGTGACTTTAGTTTGACAGAAAAATGGAAAATTGGTGGAACAGGTTATTATGATATCAGCAGGCGATCACTTCAACAACTCAGCATGTTCATCACCCGAGAAATGCACTGCTGGCAATTGGCATTGAATATTACTCCAATCGGTTTGTTCAGGTCCTTCAACATCACTTTTAATCCAAAATCAGGTATCCTACGCGACCTTCGGATCAATCGAAGCCGAACTTTTTCTAATCAATGATGGGTTAAAAAGTAGTGGCTCATCCGCTCAAACAAAACTTCTTTTAGTTGTAAGGCAGACCTTCCATTTACCGGTTCAGCAGGGAGAATGTGCATGTGAATGGGATGCGGCCAACAATAAAAAAATTTACCGGGTGGAAGTATGCTCCTTGTATGAAAAAGAAGGACCGGCAATAGATCATTCCCGGTGGCTTCTGCCAGTCGGAAAGCACCACTGTAAAATGGTGCCAGTGGTTGTGATGTAGTATTTCTGGTTCCTTCAGGATAAATCAACATATCAAGTCCCAGTTTCAGCATGGCCTGCATATCCAAAAAACTTTTCTTCCTGCTTTCCTCACTTTTCCGATCCACCAAAACGCTTCCGAAGGAATAAATCCACCCAAAAACCGGCACTCGGGTAAAACTTTTTTTTGCGATGGTTTTATTGGCACGAGGCAAAAAAGGGGTACTTACCGGAACATCCATTAAACTATTGTGGTTACAGAGAACAATGTAGGGTCTTCCGAATTGAAAGTTTTCTTTTCCAACGATGGTTATGGGACAACCAATCAGTAGAAGATATATGCGCATCCATACTCTGGAGACATACCTGTGCCAATTTGCTTTGGCAGGTTCGTTTAACCAAAAACAGGGTAGATAAAAAAGGAAGGCGATTGGTAGGGTAGTGACAAAAAGTATCAATGCCCAAACGGCAAAAATTCTGCCGAATATATTTTTTATGAGTAGGTTGAGGGAATTGCTTGTTCCATTTGCAGGCATACTGAAGGTACTGATTGGCACACAAAGTTAATCCAAATCAATTCGAGGACATGTTTGAATTTACCGGTGGTAACCACTGAATGGGTAATTCACCCTGGCTGGTCAATATTGCGTTTACTTTGCTAAAATGACGGCAACCAAAAAAACCCTTGTATGCACTGAATGGAGAAGGATGAGCAGCTTTTAAGACAGTATGCTTTGTCTCATCTATTAAATTTTGCTTGTCCTGAGCAAATTTTCCCCATAAGAGGAATACAAGGCCCTCCCGTTGATCAGAGAGGGTAGCAATAACAGCATCCGTAAACTCTGTCCATCCAATTTTGGCATGACTTGCTGGTTCGTTTTGTCGAACGGTGAGGGCAGCATTGAGTAAAAGGACCCCCTGTTCAGCCCAATAAGTCAGGTCACCGGAAAGGGGTGCCTCCCCGCCTATGTCGTCGATTATTTCTTTAAAGATATTCTGAAGGGATGGTGGCAGTGCCACACCCTCCGGAACAGAGAAACTCAGTCCATGCGCCTGTCCCGGATTATGATATGGGTCCTGACCTAAAAAAACTACCTTAACTTTATTAAAAGGTGTCTTCCAGAAAGCATTGAAAATCAATTTGCCTGAGGGATAAACTATTTTTCCGGATGCAATTTCAGTTTTCAAATGTGTAACCAACTGCAAGAAGAAGTGCCTGCGAAAAAGGGGGGACAAAACATTTTTCCAACCGGGTTCAATATTCACTTCCATGGCAATGAATTGGTAAATTGAGTAAATCTACGATGGGAATTCTATTTGTCCATTTTCTATGTGGGGGTGTGATAAATGAAGGTAACCCACGGAACCCCATTGCCAATGCTGGTTCAGGGAGAAAAAACGATAGGTAGCACCTTCGCAATCTACATCATACCATCTCCCTTTGCCTGCGAAACGGGAATAAAGAATTTTACATGGCAATGCCCGAGAATGGGATTGTAAGGAAAAAAAGAACTGTTCCGGACGAACCAGTCTGTGGATTTGTGGGTCCGATAGACGTTCCCGGAGCTGCCAAAAATGGGCATGTTCCACCGATATCAGTTGAAACTCGCCCAATAAACCTGCCACATAGGTATCCGGGGGAATTGAATACAAAGACATAGGCGTATCATCAGCAATTAACTTTCCATCCCTAATGACCAGGAGCCGTTCTGCCCAGGAAAAAATGTCTTCGGGATGATGAGAGCATAACAAACAGGTGATCGACAATCGTTGAGATACTTCCAGCAGCACCTGCTGCAAAATTGCCTTGTTGATGGCATCGAGGTGAGAAAAAGGTTCATCTAAAAGTAGCCATTGGGGGGAACTGATTAGCAGTAAGGCAAGGGCAATGCGTTGTTTCTCGCCACCTGATATTTCCTGGTGCCGTCGATTCATCAGGTGATCGATGCGACACCAGGCAAAAAGATCTTTTCCCATTTGGGCGTCCCACTGATTCGCGTAACTGAAGAGTTCATGCACAAAATAATGATGCGGGAGATCGCAATGTTGGGGAAGATAAGCCAGTTCGGGATGACCCGGAATAAGTTGTTCGTGAGGTCCCAACACCCTTTTCCCATTTAAATGAATGGATCCTCGGTCAGGGGCTTGATGACCAGCCAGAAGTTGTAACAAGGTAGATTTTCCCGAACCGCTGCTTCCGGCTATGGCCAATCGCTCTCCCGGCTGCTGAATAAAAGACACTTCACTCAAAGAAAATATCTCCGACACCCGTTTGTTCAGCCCATTTACTTCCAGCATGGCTCAAAGGTAAGATAAGCGGAGAGTCCGTAGGGAAGGTTCGAATAATGAAATTAGTAGATCATTATTTCCTGAAATTTAATACCAAGTAATTTTTATAATTAATTCATTTTATGTATATTATATAAACGAAAGCCTCCACACAATGTGCAGAGGCAATCTCACCTTGTAAACTTAAAAACAACCTACTAACTCACTTTTCTATACAAAACCTGTTTGGCGGTGAATGCGTGTTGTTGTGTTGGCCGAACCTTTTGCGTAGAATATACTTTCCCTGGATTGAAGATGATGGTGATATTTGAAAATTTAGGTTTCTTTTCTTTGTTGTACCCAATGGTGATCAATGAAACGGAGGGAGCAATGAGTGAATAGATTTGCCATCTGTTTTGATTCAATCCCTTTTTGCGCGCAATTTTTCCAATCCAAACATAAGCCACAGCCCGAAGTACCAGACCAAAGCTAATCATAACATTTAGGTAGAGCGCCAGTGCATCATAAAATACATTGTAGGCAAAGCTGAAAATTGTAAAGACAATAGGGGTGTAGAGACAGAATATACCGGTGAAGGAAGATTCTTCAATTCGCTTGACTAGTTTTTTTGAAAACGCCAGATAATCTGATAATTGAAAATTGCCGATGGTAACCGGCTCTTTTTCCCTGAACATTCCGTTGAATGAATAAGTTGCCATGGTTGTAGGTTTTAAGGTGTTTGTCCGTTTGGACTAAGGTTAGTTATAGAAGATTTTTCAAGTAGTTCGCTGTCTGTTCCTTGTTTTCCATACCCTACTGTATTTCCTATCTCTTCAAACTAGAACACCATTAAAACCGTATTTTGCTGACATTTATTGTGCATTATGGGGATAACTTTGAAAAAAATTAAACTTATAAACATACAAACTGCCATAATTCGCTGAAAATCAATTAATTAATTTCAATTAATTTTGTGAAATAAAATGAATTACAAGAGTTAACTAAATATTTGATTAAACAAAAACTGATAACAATATTCAAATGAATCAACTGATTAAAAATAGAGCTAAAAAGATGGGAAATCAGTTCGAAATTACCGTCTCAACCGAGGAAAAAAGCGCTGGAATTCAGTACATTCATGAGGCCTATGACCAAATTAATGATATTGAAAAACAATTAAGTACATATATAGAAGATAGTGATACCTCACTTATTAACATCGCTGCCGGACTCCATCCCGTTAGAGTACAACAGGAAACATTTGATCTTATTCAGCGGTGCCAACGCATCTCTCATTTGACACAAGGTGCTTTTGACATCAGCTATGGTTCTGTGGACAAACGCTTGTGGAATTTCGATACCCAAATGACCCGACTTCCCGACCCTGCCACTGCAAAAAAAATGGTCCGCTTGATCAATTACCAAAACATTGAACTTGACCCTGCCGATACATCAGTTTTTCTCAAAGAGAAGGGTATGCGCATCGGTTTTGGAGGAATAGGAAAGGGCTATGCTGCTGATAAGACAAGGAACTGGCTCCGCCGGAAAGGAATAACTGCCGGTATTGTAAACGCCTCGGGTGATTTGACTACCTGGGGATTACAGCCCAACGGGCAACCATGGACCATTGGAATTGCCGATCCTAACCAATCGGGTAGTATTTTTTCTTTTATGGAGGTTTCTGATATGGCAGTTGCTACATCGGGTAACTACGAAAAATTCATACTCGTGAATGGTAAAAAATATTCCCACACCATTGACCCCAGAACGGGATTACCCATTACCGGTATAAAAAGTGTAACCATCATCACCCCCCATGCAGAACTGGCAGATGCCCTGACTACTCCGGTCGCCATCATGGGCATTGAAGCGGGGCTGGATTTAGTGAATCAATTGCATCAGGTTGAATGCGTTATCATCGATGACAATGATCAAATTTATACCAGCAAAAACATTGCATGGAAAGATCAGGTGAAAACCAAGTAACTTTAGTGCATACATTCAATACCCACCATGCATAATCATTCCCGTTTGCTGTTGCTGTTTTTTTTGTGTCTTCCTTTTTCTTCAATGTCCCAATACACTTATGCTGAAAAGCTGGGTTTTCCAAAGGGAAGCAAAGTATTGATCTTACATGTAGATGATGCCGGCATGTCCAAAGAATCGAATGAAGGAGTATTTGAATCCATCGAAAAAGGTGTTGCCAATTCTTTCAGTATCATGATGCCCTGCCCATGGGTGCCTGAAATTTTTTCCTACCTGAAAAATAATCCTGCAGCAGATGCAGGACTACACCTGACGATGAATGCAGAGTGGAAAGATTACCGTTGGCCCCCGGTTGCCGGTCCCCAGGAGGTTCCGGGTCTGATAGACCCGCAGGGAGCAATGTGGTCGGGTGTGCTCGAGGTAGTATTGCATGCCAAACCCAATGAAATAGCGAAGGAAATTGAAGCACAAATCAGGCGATCCCGCAGGGCGGGTTGGGAGCCTACCCATCTTGATTCACACATGGGAACTTTGTTTGCACAACCTTCTTTCATGGAACAATACCTCACCATTGGCATGCGAGAAAAAATTCCGGTAATGTTTCCCGGTGGTCATGCGACCCTTGCCAGCAAAACCAATGGCGGTATTCTAACTGTTCAGCAAGCACAAAAAATAGGTGAGAGGTTATGGCAAGCCGGACTTCCAGTCATTGATGACCTGCACAATTTTAGTTATGGTTTTACCTATCCCAAACAAAAAGTGAGCGATCAGGAGTTGCAGAAAATCGCTGCCGAAAACTACATTCGCTCTTTCAAAACGTTGGAACCCGGAATCACGATGGTTATCATGCATTGCTCTGTGGCAGCTGATCATTTTAGCCATATTTCCTCTTCCGGCACCATTCGGAGAGCCGATTGGCTGGCCATGCAATCCCCGGAATTAAAAAAATACCTGCAAGAGAACAACATCATTCTCACTACCTGGCGTGAATTGATGGAAAGAAGGAAAAAATTGATCAGTGCTTCCGGCGGGTAAGTGATCTGGGTAGTGAAACAGTTTTCCAAACAATTTCCCTGTAATCATTCCTTTCATACAGGACACCTAAATTTTTCCTTGATAATAGTAACACATCGGAATAAGCAGTGTAATCTTTGGTTGCTCCTTCAGGAGCTTCATCAATCATTTGAAATGGTCGCCAGGAATATCCATCATCCCGACTAATGTGCAACATCAAGTGATTGCGCCTCAAACTATCCTGTGTATGGGTATGAGCAATCACCGCCTTCCCCTTTAGATAACCAATGGTAAGAACAGCCCCTTGGTTAACCGGATCAACCAAAGTTTTTTCGAGATAGGTAGTATCCCAATGTTCACCGCCATCAGCACTGCGTGAGATTAACCGAAATTTTTCATCTCCACTTTGGTTGCGGGAGTTGAGCAGGATCCCGCCATTCCCTAATTCTGCTGCCATCGATTCGTTGCTACCCGGATAATAAATATCATCACTTAGCCGGAAGGTTTTGCCCCCATCATCCGAAAAGAACACATGGGCACGATAATCCCTGAACCTGAATTGAGGCGGACCGAAAGAATGATTAGCAGCAATCACCAATCGACCCCGGTATTTACCATGCATTACTTGAAGGGCATGGCCGGGCGTATTCGCATAACTTCGCCAATCAAGGGTATTACCTCCGTTTTCTTTCCGGAGTCGATGTACCTGCGAAGTAATGTTTACGGGCAGCCCCCAGTTTCTTCCCCCATCATCAGAGACCTTGTACCAGACTTCGCGAATCCCTTTGCCTTCCCTGACACTTTGCTCGGTTTGACTTCCGGTGTTGTAAAACAAAAAAATCCGACCTGCATTCTCGAAATTTAGTAAATCCATTACAGGGGCGGGATTTCCTGCTTGCCTTTCGCCATTCTCAGCCACCAACTCCAGCAGACCCCAGGTTTTTCCTCCATCCAAACTTCGTTTTAATACAATGTCCACATTTCCAAAATCTGCCGAACCGGTTTTCCGTCCCTCACAAAATGCCAGTAAATGACCCTTCTTATTCTTAATGATAGCCGGGATGCGAAAAGTATGATACCCTGATTCACCGGAAGAAAATACAACCACCGCGGAATTCTGTGCGACGCACAACGGACCGGAAAACTGAAAAAAGAAAGTCGCAATCAAAAAAATGGTTCGTTTTTCCATTAGACATGCACATTAGACGGAGTTGGAGTGGAAATGAAAAATGCCCCGAAAATAAAAGTAAAAAATACTCCAAATAAATAAGAAAGTCCGCCTAAGGCGGACCTGTGATTCGGATTGGATTCGAACCAATGACCTTACGCCTTCGGCGTATAACTCTATCCAGCTGTAATAAAAAAGTCCCCCACTTATGAGAGACTTTTTTGGTGATTCGGATTGGATTCGAACCAATGACCTACTGCTTAGAAGGCAGTTGCTCTATCCAGCTGAGCTACCGAACCGATGGGCGCGAAGGTACATAATTTTTTAATGTCCTTTTTTTGGGTGATACCGAATTAGAAACTTACTTTTAGCAAAAATTTGTTGTATGAAAAAGTACTTATTATCCATTGGCTGCCTGCTGTCGTTTACCACATTGATAGCGCAGCCATTCACAACCATGATTGGCGAAAAAATGAAGGTTACCTTTCCCGGACAGATTGATAGTACCACCAATCAAATGGGAGGCAAATTGTATCGCTATGTATCAAAAGATTCAAGCATTACCTATGGTTCACTTTCCGTTGATCTTTCTCCTATGGGCTTGCAGCCTGAAATGATTAGCTCGATGGGAGATGCCCTTTGGGAACAAATGAAAGCAGGCATGATGCAGCAAATGGGCAACGTGGACATGAAAAAAGATGAGATAATTCAATTCAAAGGAAAAAGTTGTCTAAAGATGGAACTGGACATTAGTAAATCAGGCAATCCCGAACTCAAAGGAAATACCTTTTATGCGATTTCTTTTTTCTCCGGCTCAGTGCTTCATCAATTGAGTGTAATCTCCAGAACTGCAGAGAGCAGACAAAAGGAAGCTGAAGAATTCTTCAATTCACTCGTTATAGAGTAATCGCAGCTGCTTCGAAGTGTTTCTACAACTGGTAAAGGGAAAAGATTTTGTAACTTTGTCCATTCCCTTAACAGCTGTAAATCATGAGCGAAGAAAAGAGTTTGAATTTTATTGAAGAAATCATCGAAAAGGATCTGGCAGAAGGCAGGCATTCATCTATTGTTACCCGATTTCCTCCGGAACCTAATGGATACCTGCATATTGGCCATGCAAAAAGTATCTGTCTCAATTTTGGTTTAGCCCTAAAATACGGTGGTGAAACAAATCTTCGATTCGATGACACAAACCCTGTGACAGAAGAGACAGAATATGTGGACAGCATCCGGAGAGATGTTCAATGGCTGGGATTTCAATGGGCAAGAGAACGATATGCATCTGATTATTTTGACACACTCTATCAATATGCAGAACAATTAATTCTGCAGGGTGATGCCTATGTTGATGACAGTTCACCGGAAGAAATTGCTGCACAAAAAGGTACACCTACACAACCGGGACGACGGAACGTTTTTGCAGATAGAACAAGCGAAGAAAACCTGAAATTGTTTCGTAAGATGCGGGAGGGTAAATATCCGGATGGCAGCCGTGTATTGCGTGCCAGAATTGACATGTCCTCTCCAAACATGATTTTAAGAGATCCAGTTCTTTATCGCATCAAACATGCTAGTCACCATCGAACCGGAGACAACTGGTGCATATATCCCATGTATGACTTTGCTCATGGTCAAAGTGATTCCATCGAACACATCACCCATTCTATTTGTACACTTGAATTTGTACCACACAGGGATCTATACGATTGGTGCATAGAGAAGTTGAATATTTTTCCTTCCAAACAATATGAATTTGCCCGATTGAACATGACCTTCACGGTGATGAGTAAAAGAAAACTTTTGCAACTGGTGCAGGAAGGTCACGTGAACGGATGGGATGATCCCCGGATGCCCACCATCAGCGGGATGCGCAGAAGGGGTTATACGCCGGAAAGCATTAGACATTTTTGTGAAAAAATCGGAGTCGCCAGAAGAGAAAATCTGATTGATGTTGGGTTACTTGAGTTTTGTGTTCGAGAACATCTGAACCAGATTGCTCTTCGCCGCATGGTGGTTTTACATCCTTTGAGAGTTGTACTTACCACCATGGGAAATGAAACTGAATGGTTGGAGGGTGAAAACAATCCCGAGGATCCTTCTGCAGGAACAAGGTCCATCCCTTTTAGCAGAGAACTGTTCATTGAACAAGATGATTTCAAAGAAATAGCTCTCAAAAAATATTTCAGACTGGCACCCGGTCAAATGGTACGCCTTAAGCATGCCTACATCATTCGCTGCGATGAAGTTATCAAAGATGAAGGGGGTAACATTGTAGAGCTTCATTGCTCACATATACCGAACAGCAAGAGTGGTGCTGATACCTCAGGTATCAATGTAAAGGGCACACTTCATTGGGTGAGCAAGGCCCACGCAGTACCTATAGAAATAAGGTTGTATGACCGCCTGTTTTCTGCAGAGGACCTCGCCAATGCTGAAGGAAATTTCACAGCGCACATCAACCCATCTTCAAAAGAAATTTTATCCACAGTTTTGGCTGAACCTGCATTGGAAAAAGATCCTGCAGCAGCAAGATTCCAGTTCATTCGCCTTGGTTATTTTTATGGAGATGCTGAAAGTACAACCGGAAAACTCGTCTTTAACAGAACTGTTACACTCAAAGATACCTGGGCAAAAGAGGCAGCAAAGAGTTAACTTTCGTTGTTTGCACATACCCGAAAAGATTCAAATGGACTTGTTAGCATTATTTGCCAAACATTGGAAAGAAAATTTCGCAAGATCGGTAACACCGGAATGCACGCTGCTGATTGCTATCAGTGGGGGGGTGGACAGTGTAGTGTTGGCACATCTCATAAAAAGGGCAGGCTTTTCTTTTCAACTTGCCCATATGAATTTTCAGCTTAGGGGAAATGAATCAGAAAGAGATGAACAGTTTGTAAGATCACTGGCGCAACAATGGAATGTTCCACTTCATGTAAAAAGAACCGATGCTGAGGCATTTTCAACAGAACAAAAAATTTCAATTCAGGAGGCAGCCCGGGAACTGAGGTATGAATGGTTCAAAGAAATTCAAATTGAATTACATGAAAAATCTGCTGCTCCTAAGAGGCTGGGAGCATGGATATTAACAGCACACCATGCGGACGACAACATTGAAACCTTGTTGCTTCATTTATTCAGGGGTACCGGTCTTGAGGGCCTGGCTGGAATACAACCAATTAAACAAAATCAATACTTGGTTCGCCCATTATTGCCGTTTTACAAAAAGGATCTTCTGACATATGCACAGGAAAATAGAATCTCCTTTGTAGAAGACTCTTCGAATGCTACTGATCATTATACCAGGAATAAATTAAGGCATCAAATAATACCTGTATTACAGAATATATTCCCGGATATTGAAAAGCAACTTGCTGCCAATATTGAGAGATTCAGAGAAGGATTAGAAATCTACCGACAGGCAGTTACTCAACAAATTGAACGAATCAGTAATTGGCGGGGGAATGAAAAATATGTTTCAGTTGAAGGATGGAAAAAATTGAATCCATTGGCTACTTATACATGGGAGATCATTCATCCTTTTGGTTTTCATGCAGCACAAATTTCTGAAGTAATCAAACTACTGGAAGCAGACTCGGGTAAGTATTGCCAATCTTCCACGCATCGCATTATCCGTCACCGGGAACAACTAATTATAGCACCTCTTGCTGCGAAGACCGCTGCACTAATAACAATTGATGCTGCAGATACCAACATACTTTTCGGTGAAGGAAAAATCATCATTGAAAAAATCAATTTTGAAACCATTCCGACCATGGCTGCAGCAAATGAAATTTATATTCCTCTTGAGTCCATACAATTTCCCATTTTACTAAGACGATGGCAACAAGGAGATTACTTTTATCCCTTAGGATTGAACAAGAAAAAAAAGGTCAGTCGGATGCTGATCGATTTAAAATTATCTGCAACGGAAAAAGAAAAAATATTTGTTTTGGAATCAAACAAAAAAATAGTTTGGGTGGTAGGCATTCGACTAGATCATCGATTCAGGTTGCAATCGCAAAAAGGAGAAGCCCTTCACATTACTTATTATAAATAACCCAACACTTCTTGCCAAAAATGAAAAAGTGGGTTAAAATCACCAAAGAAAAAACAGGTGACAATGAGAAATAGGATACCGAAGAGTGCACCCCAGATATGTGCTGAGTGGTTGATGGAACCTTCAGATTTCTTACTCAGGTAGGCAGAAATAATGAGGTAAATCGGTCCAAAAATAAAAGCCGGGATGTAGAAGGGTAGGGGGAAGATGCCCATTCCCAGGGTAGGATAAAGAAATATGCCGGCAAAGACAACTGCCGAAACTGCACCTGATGCCCCCAGACAATAATAATCATAATCATTGCGGTGTTTTTGAAAACTGGCAGTAAGTGATGCTGGCAAAGCAGTCAGGTACATGATGGCATAGAATATCCTCCCCTCTGAACCGAAAATTTGAAGAAATGCATTTTCAACCATGCCGCCAAACATATAAAATGTGTACATGTTGAATGCCAGGTGGAGAAAATCCGCATGGATGAGACCGGAAGAAAAAAACCGATACCATTGTTTATTGTTCACCACTGAGGGGGGATGAAAGATCAAATCCTGTATGATTCGCTCATTTGAAAAAGCGAGGAAAGATATTAGACAGGTAGCTAAAAGCAGAACCAGGGTAACAGAAAGGGCCATGAGTGAAGGAATGTATAATAAATGTATGCAAAGGTGTTGAACAGTTTTTATTAATTTTATGAGTGGTGATATTTCTCGTTTCTTATTATTGTACAGGCCCTGTAGAGCTGTTCCACGAGGATTAGTCTTGCCAGCATATGAGGAAATACCAATGGAGACAAACTCCAGATAAATTGAGCCCTTGATTTTATTTCCTCAGAGACACCATACGCACCCCCAATCAGAAACAGCAATCTTGAACAACCCTGGTTGGCCTTTTTTTCTAACAGGTTGGCTACGCCAGGAGATGAAAGAAGTGTTCCCCGTTCATCCAGCAGAATCACCTGATCACCTGATTGAATTCGGGAAAGTATAACTCGTCCCTCTTCATATTTTAATTCTTCCGTTGACATTTTACCGGCATTCCTCGGAGGAGGAATGATGTCCCACTGAAAGGAGAAGTAATGCCTGATTCGTTCACTGAATAACTCGATCCCCTCCTTTACATGATTTTCGTGGACCTTACCGACTGTTAGGACTAATATTTTCATATACAAATAAATAGTATTTATAATTATTTTTTATAACAATTAATAATTAATAATAGGTTTTAATAATATAAATAAACTTAAGTTTATTTATAATATTAAATATATTTATAGTTTTTTGTACTATATTTTAATTTTTGATACATGAACTGAATGTTAAAATAAGTTAAAATAAAGTGTTTAATTGTGCTTCACTAACGGAATTTATCCATTTGAACAATTCCGTAAGTCATTATTAATACCAAACATACTAACATGAGAAAACTTTTTTTGATGGTATGCTTGTGCATTGCAGCGACGCAAGTTTGGGCACAAGGTAGTAAAACCATTACCGGACGTGTAACCGATGAGAAGGGGGTTCCCCTTTCCGGTGCCACCGTATTTGTCAATGACCGCTTAGCCAAGCAAACCGACAGCGATGGTGGTTATTCAATAGTTGTACCCGGAGGGACTACTAAATTCACAGTAAGTTATATCGGATTTGCCTCCAGAGAAGTTGACCTTGGTAACAAGACCCAAGTCAATGTAGCGCTTCTTTTAGAGGACAAAATACTCTCTGAAGTAGTTGTTACCGGTGTGGGTTCAGCTACCAGTAAGAAAAAATTGGGAATTTCTGTTGAATCTGTTAAC
>JBJTTC010000190.1:0-44989 GCA_046079965.1 Sediminibacterium sp.
GGAAGCCAATGGGGGAAAGAACATTCTGCTTTGGTGGACCTACAAGCAGTTCCCGGGTTCAATGTTATACGAGATAATCACCCCTATTTCAACCACTCATCGCATGCGGGTGTGGCAACATTCAATGAATGGAAAATTTGAAGGTATTACCATGATTGAAGAGCACAAGAAAGCTGATCAATCCACCATATCTTTATTACACTATGATCAGCCTAGTTATATCAAAGAGGCCTGAGGTGGTATACAGTAAACAAATTAAGTAGCTTACATATGGGAATGACCATTACAGAAAAGATCATGGCTTTCAACAGCGGACGCTCCTCTGTTGTGCCAGGACAGTTGGTTTGGGCAGATGTTCACACAGTGATGACAATGGACTACCTGGGGAAGCAATGCTTCTCAGCTTTCGAAAGTCTTTCACCTGAAAAGAAATTGTTCGATAAGGAAAGAGTGATTTGCGTGAGCGACCACCTCGTACCCCCTCCAACAGAACAGTTTGCCACCATGTTGAATGAGTGGCGGGAAACTGTCAGAAAGTATGACATACCTTATTTCTATGACCTGGGCCGTCAGGGAATTGCCCACCAGTTGATGGTAGAACAGGGACATGTTCTGCCGGGAAAAGTATCCATTGGTACTGACTCCCATGCCAATACCTATGGGGCGGTAGGAGCTATGGGCAACGCCATTGGGGTGACCGATGCAGCTATAGCCATGGCTACCGGTAAATGCTGGTTCCGGGTTCCCGAGTCAGTAAAATTTGTTGTTAGAGGAGAATGGCAGCCCTGGGTGATGGCAAAAGATCTAAGCCTTCACATCATGGGTATGATGCACTGGAATGGTCACCTCATCTATAAAGCACTTGAATTTGCCGGTCCTGCCATCGAATCTCTGGGTATCGCCGGTCGCATGACTCTCTGCAATATGACGGTTGATCTGGGAGCGAAAAATGGCATTGTAGCCCCGGATGATAGAACCATCGAATTCCTTCGTCCGGTGCAAAAGGGTGAATGGGAAATGTTGCACAGTGATGCTGATGCCAACTACGATGCCATTTATGAAGTGGATGTCACCAATGTTGGTCCTACCATCTCCTTACCTGATAAACTGGATGATGTTGTTCCGGTAGAAAAAGTAATCGGTACAAAATTCAACAAAGCATTTGTAGGTACTTGCACGAATGGTAGGACAGAAGATTTTGCCATCATGGCAAGCATTTTGAAAGACAAACAAATTCACCGAAATGTAAACATGGTTTGTATTCCTGCCAGCCAGTCCGTTTACCTTGAATGCATTCAGAAAGGATATTTTGAAACGCTCATTAAAGCCGGTGCTGCCATTGAAACACCCAGTTGCGGACCTTGTGCGGGAATACATACCGGTGTAGCCGGCGACGGTGATATCATTTTGAGTGCCGGCAACAGAAACATGAAAGGTAGAATGGGCAGTAAGAATGCAAAAATATACTTGACTTCGCCCGCAGTAGTTGCTGCCAGCGCTATTCTCGGCGAAATCACCGACCCCAGATCTGAAAACTGGTAAAAATTATAACACTATGGCCATCATTACAGGAAAAGCATGGGTAGCGAAAAACTACGTGATGAGTTTTGATATGATTCTACAGAAATTCTGGACTTCCCCCATTCATCCGGCCGAGAACGCGAAATGGGTGATGGCAGGAGTAGCTGAGGAATTCAACAGAGAGAATGCCTTCGTTGAAGCAGGATTTACCTTCATCGTTGCCGGACACAACTTTGCAGGCGGTGGAAAAAGCATTGAACACTGCGTAACCGGATTAATAGGTGCAGGCATTCAGGCAGTTTTTGCCACCAGCTTTGCCCGCCTTCAGTTTAGAAATGCCATCAATTACGGCTTGCCCTTCATCACCAGTAAAGACATCAATCTATCCTGTGAGACAGGAGATATGCTGGAGTATGATTCCGACAATGGTTCCATCAAAAACCTCACCAATGGAAAAGTTTTTTCCAGCGTCCCCGTAGCTCCCTTCGTCTCAGAAGTGGCAGCCAGTGGCGGACTGATGAATTTCATTCGTCAAAAAATGGCAGACGGAACCATACATGAATTACATTGATTAAAAAGACTACTTATTTTGTAATACCATGATAAATTCTTTGAAGAAGAGATTGGCAGAAGACAAGACCTGCTACGGAGTAATTTCGCCCACCACCGATCCTGCCATCTGTGAGTACCTGGGCTGGATGGGTATGGATTTTTACATCATCGATGGAGAACATGGCCCGATCACACTTACTGAGACAACGCACCTGGTTCGTGCCATGGAATGTGCAGGTATAACTCCCTTGGCAAGGGTACGTAGTCTCGACGAAAAACTCATACTACAATTTTTGGATGCGGGTGTGATGGGCATCATGATGCCCGGAACATCCAGTGCTGCTGATTGCGAACGACTTGTTCAGGCAGTTAAATATCACCCTTTGGGTGATCGTGGTTTGGGTCCGGTTAGAGCAGCTCGTTATATGTCGGGGGGTGTTACACAACAACAATACATTGAATCCGCCAATGCCACAACACTTGTTTTACCCATGGTAGAATCAGTTCAGGCAGTTGAGCAACTTGAGGACATGTGTAAAGTTCCGGGTGTAGATGGTTTCATCATAGGTCCGCGGGATCTCGCCCTTAGCATGGGTTTTACCGATGGGCCGCAACATGCGGAAGTAAAGGAACTCATTGATAAAGCGATTGCAATAATGGTGAAACATGGAAAAATTGCTGGTACTGTGGCAGCCAATGCTGAACAGGCAAATCAATTATCTTCTAAGGGGGTTAGATTACTCCTGAATAGTGTGCAGGGTTTACTGGCTACAGGGGTGGCTGCTTTTATGAAAGAAAGAATTAATTAATATCATCTATAAACTTTTCATTATGCCAACAATTGTTGTCTTGTTCAACCTAAAAGAAGGCGCATCGGTTGCCGATTATGAAAATTGGGCTCGCGCTAAAGACCTGCCTGTTGTAAATTCTCTGCCCTCTGTAGAAAAATTCCGCATTCTAAAAATGGGAAATCTGCTTGGTAGCGACGCAAAAGGACCCTATCAATATTGTGAACTCATTGAAGTTCCCGATATGAATACTTTTTTTGGAGACCTATCCCGTGAAGATGTACAAGCAGGTGCTAAACAATTCAATGAGTTTGCCGATCAGCCACTCTTTATTGTAGCGGATGAACTTTAAAATGAATGGACATGTATCAGTTAAACAACAAAGTAGCTATCGTTACCGGCTCAGGAAGACACAAGGGAATCGGTGAGGCCATTGTTTTGCGCCTGGCAGCAGAAGGTTGTCGGTTGGTTATCAGTGACCTCGGTCAACCCAAGGGAAATGAATTTGCTGCTGAACACATTGGCGTAAGTGAAGAAATGCAGCAAATTGCCAATTCTTGTCGGGCACTGGGTGCAGAGGTACTTACTATTCCCTGTGATGTTCGAAGCGAGATCGAATGTCAGCGATTGATCAATGCAACAGTGGAACAGTTCGGACAAGTAGATATTTTAGTGAATAATGCGGGTGTAGGATATTTGATGGAGCCCTTCACCGAATTCAAAGAATCCAGTTGGGATGCTGTGCTGGATGTAAACCTCAAAGGCGCTTTTCTTTGCAGCAAACATGCGGCCATTCAGATGATTCAGCAAGGTACAGGCGGATCAATCGTGAACATTGCATCACAGGCAGCCAAGAGCGGATTCCCATTTGCTGCTGCTTACACTGCCAGCAAACATGGTTTGGTTGGACTTACCCGCAGCAATGCTGTAGAATTGGGGAAGCATAAAATTCGTGTCAATGCTGTTTGTCCGAACCACATTACTACCGGACTTGGGCATTGGCAAAATAGTTTTTTTAGCGAAAAACTGGGCATGGATTATGCAACCTATCTTCAATCCATCGTTCAAAAAAACCCCCTGGGTAGAACAGGTTTGACGGAAGATATTGCCAAGGCAGTTGCATTCATTTGCAGTGAAGAGGCCGCCTACATCACAGGTGAGGCCATGAATGTAAGTGGAGGAGAAGAATATCATTGATGTATGAAATTAGGAATTGATATTGGTGGAACATTTACTGACCTGGTTTTGCTGGAACCCGGTTCCGGCAAATTGTTTTTTGGAAAAACATTGACTACTTATCCCGATCCGACCCTTGGTATTTTAAATGGGTTACAGGAACTCATGTCTTTGCATGGGAAATCGGTCGCAGAGGTTACAACCTTAATTCATGGAACTACTCTCGTAACCAACGCAATCATAGAACGCAAGGGGGCGCCCACTGCATTATTAACTACGGCAGGTTTTGAAGATGTGTTAGAAATAGGGCGTGAGATGCGGTATGATATTTATGACATTTTTATTCGCATGCCCTCACCACTCGTTCCCGCAACTTTGCGAAAAGGAATCAAAGAGCGGGTCGATGCTTCAGGAAAAATTCTAAATCCCCTCAGCGAAGCAGAAGTGACCAAAACTTTACAAGCATTGGTAAAAAAGGGGGTACGTGCTGTTGCCGTTTCGCTTTTGCATTCATATGCCAACCCTTCCCACGAGAAAAAAGTTGGTGACATCATACGTTCGCAATTTCCCAGTCTATCTTACTCACTGAGTTCAGAAATAATGCCCGAAATCAGGGAATATGAGCGTACCAGTGCAACGGTAATGAATGCATATGTTCAACCACTTACCGGTCACTATCTCTCTCAACTGGAAACCATTTTATGTGATACCGGCTTTAAAGGGCACCTGCACATTATGAACTCCGCCGGGCGCCTCACCACCATCCAGGGAGCAGGCAAAGCCCCCATTCAGCTGTTGGAGAGCGGACCCGCCGGCGGAACCATGGCGGGCATTTTCTTCGGAGAATTGCTGAAGAAAAAAAATCTGCTGGCATTTGATATGGGTGGTACTACTGCCAAAGCATCGATCATTCGCAACGGGCAACCTGAAATCACCAACCATTTTGAAGCAGCCAGGGAAAAGAGATTTAAAAAGGGCAGCGGTCTTCCTGTTCGAATACCTGTTATTGACATGATTGAAATTGGTGCAGGCGGAGGAAGTATTGCTCGCATCAATCTCCTCGGATTGCTAACGGTAGGGCCCGAGAGCGCTGCTTCACAACCCGGCCCCGCCTGTTACAACAGGGGAGGAGAACTACCTACCGTTACGGATGCTGACCTGGTTCTTGGATTTCTGAACGAAGGTTATTTCTTAGGAGGTACCATGCAACTCAGTCGCGAAAAAGCCAGGGCAGCTATCGGAAAACATATTGCATCCCCACTGGGCATCTCCATTGAGGAAGCTGCCTGGGGCATACATCGCTTGGTGAATGAGAACATGGCCAATGCAGCACGTGTTCACATCATCGAAAAAGGTCTCGATCCCCGTCTCTTCTCTATGATGGCTTTTGGTGGTGCGGGACCGGTGCACGCCTATCATGTTGCCCGGCAACTAAACGCTCCGCAACTCATCGTTCCCGCCGGTGCCGGGGTGCTCAGCGCACTGGGCTTCTTAGTGAGTCCCATCGCCACAGAGGAAATTACCAGTTATATCAGTACCCTGCAAAAAATTAATTGGACACACCTGCAAAAGATACTTAATGGCATGACCGAAAAAGGCAGACAGTTTCTCACAAAGGCAGGGATACTAAACACCCAAATGAAGGTGAAGGTGGTAGCTGATATGCGGTATGCGGGGCAGGGACATGAGATCAGCGTTTCTCTTCCTGCCGGAAAGTTATCTTCAGCTTCTATTCCTACCATCACCCGTGCATTCAAAGAAGAATATCGATTGCGTTACGGAAGAGATATGGAAGGAATACCCATAGAAGCAGTTACCTGGAGGGTGTTGGTAAGTGGGCCTCGAACAAAACTTCACCCTAAGCAGTCAGTAGTTGGCAAACATACCCTTCCCCTGAAAGGGAAAAGAAAAGTTTATTGGGGTAAGAAGTATATTGCCACTCCTGTATATGATCGTTATTTGCTAAAGCCAGGACAACGAATTCAGGGTCCTTGTATAATTGAAGAGTTTGAAAGTACAACCATTATTGGCGAAAAAGGAATTGTTTGCTGCGATCAATACAACAATCTGATCATTGAACTATTATGAAAAAAAGCCTGATCATATTATTATTGTATTGTCTTCCCGGAATAGGTTTTTCTCAGAACGCCAAGGAAATTCTGCAATTGGCGGTAGCGGCATCAGGTGGAAGTCTCTGGCAACAACCGGAAACACTGGAATTGCATGGTACCGCTTTGTTTACTCCCTATGGAAAAACTGATGCCGGCAGTCAAAAGCAATTGGATACTTATTCAATGTACCGCATATTTCCAGGCGATAACAAAGCTGCCCACCAGGCAAATGGAAAAATCAGATTTGATGCCGCAACCGGCAATCAGGTTTTTATGCAATTGATTTTTGATGGAACAAAGACGCGGAATACACTCAGCGATGATGCCCGCCCCTTCAGAGAACACTTCTCCTGGAGCAATAATTTTGGTTTTGGCATCATTCGCTTTGCAGACAAGGATTCATTTCTGGTAGAAAGGTTAACCGATGAAACGAATGATGGCTTCCCCTGTTATACCGTGCAAATCACCGATCCCAAAAAAATGATCACTGTTTTTCAAATTGACAAGAAAAGTTATCTGATAAGAGGTGTAAGTTTCACCACGACTGTAGGTTATCACCATCGTATTTATAGTGACTTTCAAAAAATAAAAGTTGGTAATCAATTTTTCATGCAACCGCGAAGGGTGAGATTATTCTTTGATGGGGTTCGGTGGATGGACATTCATTGGGAAAAGAATTTCGTTAATCAACCTATCGCTGAGGAAGTTTTTTCCCTCGCAAAGCAATGACTATGAGAAGAAAAAAACCACCGAAACGTTTTGATGCCATTGAATTAAGTATTCTCTGGAGCCGCCTCATATCATTGGTGGATGAAGCAGGATCTACTTTACAAAGAACAGCCTTTTCTTCCGTTACCCGCGAAAGCGCTGACTTTGCTGTGGTCTTAATGGATACAAAAGGTCAATCTCTTGCTCAAAGCAGCGTAAGCGTACCCTCCTTTCTGGGTGTGATGCCTTTTTTGGTGAAGGCCCTGATAAAGGATTATTTTCCTTTGCCTGCCTGGAAGGAAGGAGACGTAGTCATTACCAATGACCCCTGGTTGTGTGCGGGGCATAAGCCGGACATAGGAATTGTTACCCCCATATTCCGAAAGCAACGGCTCATCGGATTCATAGGTTGCATTGCTCATTCCCCCGACATTGGTGGAACGCTCTGGGGTGCCGGAGCCAAAGATTTTTATGAGGAAGGTCTATACATCCCGCCCATGAAACTTTTTGATCAAGGGGTAAAAAACGAAACAATTTTCTCACTGATCGCTTCCAATGTGAGGGCATCCAGGCAAACCATCGGGGATATTTTGGCACAGGTAGCTGCCAATGACCAGGGGATTCGGGGTTTGCACAGAATGATGGATGAAAACAAGCTGGATGCAATTGATGAATTGGGTGCAAGCATTATACAATCTTCTGAAAAAGCCATGCGAAATGCTATTCGCAAAGCACCAGATGGAATTTATAAATCAGTTTATCAGGCAGATGGTGATGGAATCAAAGAGCCCATACAATTCGTGTGCACGTTGACCATCAGGGGGGATGAAATCGAAGTTGATTATGATGGAACATCTCCTGCCCATTCACTGGCAATCAATGCAGTTCTGAATTATGTATTCGCCTATACGGCCTACCCCATCAAATGTGTTTTTAGTCCGGAAGTTCCCAACAACGAAGGCAGTTTCAGACCCATTCGGGTAACGGCTCCCGAAGGGTGTCTGCTTAATGCAAAAAAGCCTTCCCCTTTGGGCGCACGCAATGTGACAGGAAACTTATTGCATGGACCTGTGATGAAAGCCTTGTCACTGGCGGTTCCCGATCAGGTGCAGGCTGATTGTGGTGCAGCAGTATGGGTGATGGTATTAAGTGGTCGAAGAAAGGATGGGTCGGAATATGTAGAATATCTCTTCCTTGCAGGCGGCTATGGAGGAAGAAAAGGATTAGCCGGCCCACCCACCCTATGTTATCCGACAAATGTGGCAAATGTACCTGTGGAAGTTTTTGAACACGATGCACCCGTATTGGTGACGGAAAAAAGTCTTATTAGGGGAAGCGGGGGTAATGGTAAATATCCCGGAGGGGAAGGTCAGCGATTTGCCTATAGGAATATAGGTACCCTCCCCATTCACATCAGCAACGTAACGGAAAAAATCAATCACCAGGCGTTTGGATTATTAGGGGGTTCCCCGGGAAAGAAAGGAAATTTATATGTGCGAACAGCCGCAGGTAAAAAACGATTTACTCCACCCAAAGGCCATGACTACCTCCAACCCGGAGAAGAACTGGTGATGGAACTACCCGGCGGAGGTGGATATGGAAGGGCAAAAGGATAATTTTGATTATATTGTAAAAAACAGAATCTATGTCTTATCAGCTTCCTCCTATATGGACAAAATTACAGCGTCATGCTGTGTTTCCAGACTTCAATCATGATGAAAGAGCCAGGTACAATTTCCTGGCGAATTTAAACCGATATGTTAGTACGGTGATTGCACCCGGAAATAAACTGGCTTACGACAGAAGGGTAGAGCCCAACTTTGTGAAAGAACATGGCCGCAGTTTTTCAGATAGATTTGAAGTAGGTGAAGCCATGAAGCAGGATCCCGTTTATCAAATGTGGGCAGCACTCCGCAGAAGTACCATGGAAATGCGACAACAAAATGGCAGAGCGGTGGTATTAAGGCAGGCAGAACAACTTGCTTCGAAAGTTGCAGAAGAACTCAAGGGTTCTGATACCTTGCAACTAAAAGATGATTTCAAGGTTCCGCCCTACCTCACCCATGTTGATAATCATTTGATGCCGGGAAGTTATCATACTGAATATTTCCCGGGCGATGTTTCCAATGCAGCCAATTACGATAGTGGATTGTTTGTTACCAGTGGTGGTATGTTGGGAAGCCTTACCGATGGCGGTGGTCGAGCCATTGCAGCATGGGTGAAAGAAACTTATCCGAATTTCCATCCCAAAAGAATCCTGGATATTGGTTGCGGATTGGGACATAATACACTGCCCATTGCACAGGCTTTCCCCGATGCAGAAGTGATTGGCATTGACGCCGGAGCCCCTATGTTGAGATACGGTGCCGCCAGAGCCCACGCATTGGGTGTACCTAATGTGAAATTTATCCAGGCAGATGCTGCCAAGATGAGAGAGTTTACTGACGAAAGCTTTGATTGGGTGCAGACTACCATGTTTCTTCACGAGACAGGCGGAAAATCTATTCATACCATTTTTAAAGAGATCAAGCGGGTATTGAAAAACGGTGGACTCAATTTGCACATTGAGCAACCCCAATATACCCCTGAAATGAGTATGTACGAGCAATTCATGCGCGATTGGGATGCTTATTATAATGCAGAGCCATACTGGGGACACATGCATGACCTTGCGCCAGTTGATCTGATGGAAGAAGCAGGCATACCAAGAGATAAGTTCATGCAGGTAGGAGTGAAAGCCATCAATGACCTGGATAAAAAGAAACAAGATGGTAAGGTGACGGAAGACTATGGTCGGAGTCCGATATGGAATGTTTTTGGCGGATGGAAATCTGCTGCTAAATAAGAATTGACCAATCAAAAATTGGATGTTATGAAAACAGAATTAAGCGGATCCCATGCAGGTGCTTCCATTACTGAAACTTCAGCAGCAGATCCTGTGAATGATATTGTAATGGCAGGAAATAAAAGTAAGGGAGGTCGCCCTTATTTTTTAGAAGATCCAGCGGTTGAGCGTGTACTCAATATTTCCATGGCCATTGCCGCCGACCTGGCGGTCTTGCATGAAAGACTCGATACAATTGAAAGGTTGTTGGAGGCAAAGGGTCACCTGAGCAGAAAAGAAATCGAGGCGTATGTGCCCGATGATGCTGCTGCAGAGGAAAGACAGACCTGGCATGCCCGCTTTAGTGCCCGCATTTTACGAATTGTTCAACAGGAAGTTGAGGCAGTAGCCAACCCGGAAAACAATGTGCCTATGCGTACGATAGCAGATGAAATCAATGAGATGTAACAATTTTTCACCTTTTAGTAATCTATGAAAAAATGATGCAATCAGCTGTTGCTACCGTTAACGATCATTATCGGGCAATCATCGAAAAAGACCTGGATGAAATTTTGTCCAAATATGTTGCAGACGAAGAAACATATGTTGTATTGGAAGGTCCAAGGCTTACCTCGAAGGGATATACTAAAATAAGTAAAGGATGGGGAGATTTTTGTCTTTCTTCCATACAGCTTACCTCTATTGAATGGATGGAAGGCCCTTATGCTGAGCAGACTGGTGAAATGGCTTGGGTAAGTGGAGTCATTCGTTTACAAGTTCAAATAAATGATCGAAGTTTTGATAATATTTTCAGGGCAAGTTTTGTTTTGGTACGTAAAGCAGATCAGTGGCTGATTCACCATGAACACGTATCCGTTGTACATCCTGACCCTTATGGTATCGGGGATTGGCTGAAGCAGACCACACCCCCCTCCGAAGCATCCTAAGAGAAAAAGTATGAATGAACAGGTAAGTAGAAAAGCAATCATTGGAGTAATAGTTTCTGCACTTGGTTTTTTTGTGGACTTGTATGATATCATCATCTTCAGTGCAGAGAGAGTGGATAGCTTCAGGTCATTGGCAATTCCGGAGGCAGATTGGCCCATTCATACCAGAAATATTTTGAATGCTCAAATGCTCGGCATGCTCATTGGCGGTTTTCTCTGGGGAACCATCGGAGATAAAATGGGACGATTGAAAGTGTTGTTTGGCTCCATATTAATGTATAGCACGTTTACACTGTTGAATGCTTACGTAAAAGATGTAGATAGTTATATGTGGTGTAGATTTTTGGCTGGTCTTGGATTAGCAGGGGAATTGGGTGCAGGCATTACCTTGGTCAGTGAGCAAATGCCGGGAAAATACAGAGGACTGGCAGTTGCATTGGTAGGTGGAATAGGAATGTTTGGAGCTGTAACTGCGGGCATAATTGCTACATTTTTCAGTTGGCAAACCAGTTTTATCATTGGCGGATTGCTGGGCATTGTATTGTTGCTGCTGCGGTTCAGCGTGGTAGAGAGCGGACTCTTTACAGGAATGGAATCAAAGAAAGTAGCCAAAGGCGATTTCAGTATTATTTTAAGGAGCCGAAAAAGAGCCTGGAAATTCCTTTGCGTATTACTTGTAGGTATGCCCGGTTGGTTTGCTACCGGAGTTCTGATCACCTTTACCAGAGAGATTGCTGGCAGTATGGGAATGACAACATTGCCGGTAGCAGCTACAGTAATATCGTTCAATTTTCTTGGTTTCGCATTCGGAGATCCTCTCTGTGGATTATTGAGTCAGTACCTAAAAAGCAGAAAGAAGGCCATTTTCATATTTCTTGCTTCCTATAGTTTTTTCATCGCCCTGTTTTTTCTTTTCGCAAGGCAGTCACTGTTCCTTTATTATCTTTTCTTTGCTTTTATGGGTCTCAGTGTTGGCTTTACCATCATGTTGCTAACACTTACTGCAGAGCAATTTGGTACCAATATCAGAACATTGGTAACCAGTTCTGCCCTCAATCTCATTAGGGGCTGGGTTATACCACTGAGTTTTGCCTTTCAATGGGCGGCTGCCTGGTTCAATGGTAATTATTATTACAGTGCTATCGTAATCGCTGCTGCAGCCCTGGCCATTGCATTTTTTGCCCTATCGCAATTAGAAGAAACCTATCATAAGAACCTCGATTTTTATGAATAGAATGTTTCTGTTGCAACCTGCAATTAATCTGCAGGCAATATTCTGAATGAATGCAACTCAACAATCAATCTTTTCGGTAGTATTCTCTGGTGAAAGCATCCATGAGTACAAAGGACTGAATCGCATCCTCAGCAGTGCATGGATTGGGCCCCTTTCCTAAAAAGTATTGTGTTACTTTTTCAATCATTGGTTGCTGGATATGTGCGGGGGGTGTGAAATCGATTTTTTCTTCCCCAGAAACTGTAAGAATTGATAAGTCATGTCCAAAAGTGGAGAAAGTCATTTTTCCCCCGGTACCGGTAATTTCAAAAAGATCTTCCCTGACAGCGTCAGGTGAGCAAAAGCACCATTGACCTGAAAACTGAATACCATTTGACATTCTTGCTGTACCGGAAACTGTATCTTCTGCTGCATAAAGGCCTGCCTGATTTTCGGCTATCCCTTTATAATCCACTGCTTCACCAAAGAAATACACCAGTAAATCTAATTGATGGGGCGCCAGATCAAAAAAAATACCTCCTCCGGCAATTGCAGGAATGACCCGCCAATTATACTCACCTCTGGATGCCATTGCTTCTGATTGATCGGGAATTTGCATTCGAATATGAACAGTATTGATTTTGCCAAGCTCTTCCTTTTCAAGTATTTTTTTAATGGCAAGGAATTTCGGAAGCGCCCTGCGGTAATGGGCTACCGACAGGGGAATCCCGGATTGACCGGCAAATTCTTTTATGCGATAACAGCTTCTGAGATTCGTTGAAAATGGTTTCTCTACATAAACGGGCTTCCCCGCCTCAAGAGCAGCTATTGCATATTTTTCATGATAAACAGGAGGGGCAGCAATATAGATAGCTGTTACATCAGGGTCGGCTATTAAATCTTCTGCATGGTTGTACCATTTGGGTACCCGGTGTCTTTTTGCATAATCGGCAGCCTTATCAGCATCTCTTCTCATCACTGCGACCAACGATGAGTCCGGTACCTTTTGAAACGCAGGTCCACTCTTCACTTCAGTTACGTTTCCACAACCAATAATTCCCCAGGATATTTTTTCCATTTTCTTTAAGATGGTTCAAGTGATAGCAGATTTAAAATTAAGTAATATTCATCCAGTATATGATGCTAACAAGTATTGTGTTTGTTCATCTTTGCTGTCTTTTGTAATTTGTAGGTGTATAATTATGAGGAGTTGTTGATAGAAGTTTTTTAATTTAAAACCTACGTTCATGAGTTCCTCCAGGCGTCAGTTTATTTTCAGCTCTGTATTTGCAGCTCTAACAATACCATTGACCAAAATAATGGCGAGACAAGATGCAGATAAAGAATCAGCTTTTCCCATTGGTATTGCTGGTTATACTTTTTACCGGATAGATGTTCAGACAACCATTCGAATGCTTCAACGTTTGGGAATCAGGTATCTTTCTTTGAAAGACATTCACTTACCGCTGAATAGTTCTGAAGAAGTCATCAAGTCAACAATCAGTCAATTTTCTGCTGCAGGTATTCAAATTTATGCTGTCGGTGTAATTTATATGAAAACCAGGGAGGCTGTGGATCAGGCATTCCGTTACGCCGATCTGGCGGGGGTTACCATGATCGTTGGAGTTCCGGATTATGACTTATTGGATTATTGCGAGCAAAAAGTCAAACAGACCAATATTCGCCTCGTCATTCACAACCACGGTCCAAAAGATCCACTTTATCCGGGTCCGGGGGATGCTTATGAGCGCATCAGGAACAGGGATCAAAGAATGGGTCTCTGTATAGACATAGGTCACACAATAAGAGCAGGTATTTTACCACAGCAAGCTGTGATTGACTATCGGGATCGCCTGATGGACCTTCACATCAAGGATGTGAACATGGCTGCCAATGAAGGAGTCGCTATAGAAATGGGAAGAGGGGTTGTTGATTTTCCTGCTTTGGTACGGGCATTGAAAAAAATTAAATATGCAGGTATTTGCAGCATTGAGTATGAAAAAGACATGCAGGATCCACTTCCGGGCATTGCAGAGTCCCTGGGTTATTTCAGGGCACCACTCGCTTAAGAAAAAAGGACAAGAAACTACTGCTGCTGATTGGGATCTGCAGGGGGTGGAGTACCGGGTGGATTAACACAATTTAAGTTGTAGAGTCTTCGGGCGTCTCCATATCCTTTTGCTTCAGAAGTCAGGAACGATTGGCATCCTTCGGGTATTTTACCCACATTATAAAGGCAGATTCCCTTGTAATACTCTGCTTTCCCATCTGAGGTCCATTTATTATTTACTACCCTTTCAAAGTAAGGCAAAGCTGATGCCCATTCTTTGTTGAGGAAATGAACCAATCCGATGTTTTCTATTACAGGAGAAAATTTTGAATTGATTTTTCTGGCACCCTCATAAAGTTCCATTGCTGTTTTCAAATCATTTTTGGTAAATGCTTCATTGCCTCTTTTGAATAAGTCGTAAAAGCGCATGCTGTCTTGATATGCCTGTGGTGTGGGTGCTCCGGCTCCCGGAGTTCCCGGGGGTGGTTGCGGCATTGCAATTGGTTGTTGTGTCATCATGGCGGACTGGTCCACTGGTGCCTGAGCAGGAAGACTAAGTGCGGTATTTTCCATGGGAAGATCACCCAGTTCTCGGTGCAGTTTCCGGCTGTTGCTAACCGTAACGGTGTCTTTCGGGTAAAGTGCCAGAGCAGAATCGGCGACTTTTACCATGAATTCTTTTGGATACTTCATTTCCTGCAAGGCAAACAAGTAATTGTTCCAGCCCTTCGCCATTCCTTCATCATTTCTATATTTTCTGATGAGGTTAAAGTTCCTGAAAAGACGAGCCGAATCTTTTTTATTGGCACAAACGAAAGCAAGAAGACCAAAATAAGCAACGTTGCGGGGTCTGTTTTCAAAACAGATAACACCGTATTTATAGGCACTATCGTAAAAGCTTTTATCGATGTTTGCATTCTCATAGTACCATCGTCCTTTGATGAATTCAGCGTAGAACATGTAAGGATTTTCTTTTTTCACATTCTCAAACATAGCAATGCCTTCCTCAATCCTTTTTTCATTCAACAGATACCTGGCTTTCATGAGACTGAGCGGCAGACCCCACATACTTACGTTGGTGAGTGAGGGCAGCTGATCATTGATATCGGTCGTCCTTTTGCTTACTGCATCTGCATTTACATCTTCAAACATGGCTGTTTGAACAATCATTGACTGATTGGTCTGGTAAGTAACATAGATTGTTCCCAAGGTCAGCACCAGAAAGACAGGCAAGATGATTTTTAACCGGTTGGGTGATGTTTTGGTCTCGGAATTCCTTAGTCGGCGCAGACGAGCATTTTCAACAACATTGAGGCCGAAGAGTAGGAAAAAATATGTTTGCATGGTTGCTCTCTCCATGGGAAAGTTCAGAAAGGCGTCAGTGAAGTAACCCGCTAATCCGATCAGCGATAGAAGAAGGGGCAATTTTTCATGACGGGGCAGGGAGGCGGAAGTGATATTTTTAATGGAATAAATGGGTAATAAGAGGAAAACCAACAAATATGCAATACCTCCAAAAATTCCACTCTCTCCGAAAGCTTCTATGAAATCGTTGTGGGCATGCACACTCATCGAATTGTCATTGTTACTAAATTGGTCGAACTCTTGTGAAGTAATTTTCCAGTTTCCATACCCTCTTCCTGTGAGAGGATAATGTTTGAACAAGTCAATTCCTACTTTCCAAATGCCAACCCGCCCGGAAGAGCCGCTTTCGGTAAAACCAATGGTGTTTAATTTTTCTGTTACCGTTCCATACTGACTGGTTTGTCCGGTTACCACCGATCTTCGTTGGGTTTCAACTGTTATTTGAGAGAGCATTACTGCCAGCACAATCGGGATTAAAAAAAGTGAAATGTCTAGCAGCATTTTTTTGGCATCCTGATGGCCCACAAATTCATAAATGCAAAATGCTAAAAAAACCACTAGCTGGAAGATAATGGCCACATAGGAGGATCTGGCATTGGCGAGTGCAAGGGCATAGAGTGCGAGGAATAGAATCAATAAATTAAGCATTCTTTTCCACTGGGTACTAACATAAACGGAATACAGCGCAAAGGGTAATTTCACTACAATGGCACTGGCGAATATGTTTTTATTTCCGGTTACACCTTTCATATTCAAAACCGCTCCATCAAAACCAAATTCACCGACATCATTAAAAAATATTTGAAGGGCTTTGAAAACATTGTAAAATAGGATCAATGAAACCAACTGGGCCAGCAGAGGTAGTATGCGATTGGTCTGCAACAGAAGGCAGGTCACGCTGGCAAAAGCAATGAATGCAATGAGGCAACGGGCATAACAAACCACAAACTCATTCTTGTTGAAAGCGAAAAAAAAGCTAAGTCCCGATAAAAGACAGAACAACGAATACATTAGGGCCGGCGCCTCTGCAAATGAGTGATTGAATTGCTGGCTTATTTCGCTGTTTCGGCTTCGGTTAGCAGTAAATAGATATCCTACAGCTATCAGATTCAGTACGCTCAGATACAACCACTGGGGTCCGTTGAAATCGATGGATTCCCCACGGGGAACAAAATCAACCTGCGTGTACAAATAAAGAAGTAAAAGACTGGCGTAATTGGTTGCGCTCAGGCTACTGAAACTGGCTGTTGTGGTTTTCTTTTCTTTCATGGGTAATTGGCAGATTTTCGGGGTGACCGGCCATCTTTTTTGCCGGCAACCATTCTAATGCAAATGTAAGAACGATAAAAAAAACCGAATACATGGGGCTCTGATGTTTTTTTTGTATTTTGGGGAAAATAAATGGAAAATTATGCCAACCGGAACAGTAAAGTGGTTCAATGACAGCAAAGGTTTTGGATTCATCACCCCCGATGATGGGGGACAGGATTTGTTTGCTCATTTTTCTGCCATCAACATGAATGGGTTCAAAACACTGAAAGAAGGGCAGAAAGTATCTTTTGAAGTGACAGATGGACCCAAAGGAAAACAAGCAAGTAACATTCAGGCTGCTTGAGTCAATGGATGATTGAATTCTTACTACAATCTAAATGGCCCCTTAGATGGGGTCATTTTATTTTTCCCAGCATGCCATTCGGCTCAGGATCTTCTTTTTACTGAATGGATGTATGGAAAGTAGGGCATAGCCTCCCCCAATGAATCTTGGTTCCCGCGCGAAGGATCGGGTCATTTCAAATTGATGAAGGCCCACTGTTAATGGGCCTATTTTTAAGGCTGCTCCTACCCAAATTTCTCCTTGTTGAGTAAGTTGTACAGGCAAAAAAAAGCCCAGTGCCCTGGTTTCCCAACGAGGGGTGATTGCCAATAAGTTATTTTCTCTGGTTCGCCAGTATCTCTGGTTTTCATCCGACAAGAGATTCAAACTCAGGTTGGTATTGAGATAGATGCCTTTGTAAATTTTTTTATCAAAATTGATGACCACCTTGGTGGGCAGACTAACCCTGAACATGCCATTGTAAGGAGTGACGCTGGAGAACAGACTATTCACTGAATCAATCAGAGAAGACAAATCGGGGCTTCCCGATAATCTGTCTTCAACCAAACCATTTGTAATGGGGTAATAGGGGTTTGCCCAACTTCTCGAATAACTTGCATATTGGAAACGATTCACTCCGAGGTCCAATACACTTAATCCGAATTTCCAGTTGTATTGAAGGAAATTCTTTCCTTCTTCACCCTCCTCCTCTTCTCCTTGTTCAAACCGAATGTACTCCATGCCCCAGCTGAAACCCAGGGAGGTTTTGGATTGATTGAGTACATCCCTGAATGATTTGATGTCATTGGCAGGATCATAAACAGAGGAAAGACCCAGGCGCCCACTTCCTCCCGAGAATATATAAACTGTATCCGGAGGATTGGTGAATTCCTGGTAATTGACCTGACGTAAGTTGAGAAAAGCACCCGAAAGCCCTTTCATGATCTGAAGCGTAATGCCAACACTCAATCTCCCATCACGATCTGAATGTATAACTTTTGATAAATTGATGTCTCCCTCTATCCAGCCCTGGTGTAAAATGTGCCCCCCAATGCCCGGAGTGCTTCTGTTGTCTCTCAAGAAGCTGAATAGACTGGTACTGGTATCTGAAATATCCACCGGCTGTGTTCGGTAATGATTGTAAGTCCGGGCACGAATTCCACCACTCAATGCGAGTCGGGGAGAAAGTTTTACCATGCCATTCAGAAGGCCAATATCTGCATTACCATGAACCTGGTGCCGAAATAATCCTGAGCGAACCCTTATGCCAGTTGTATCTACCCATAAGTTGTTGGAAGCTATAGAGATTTGCATGTTCATTGGTGAAAATTCCCAGTCGTAAGCACTCAACACAGGGGATGCGGGATTATTGAATCTGGCCGCGCTGCCGGCATAAGGAGAACCATGAAGGGGATGATAATTTTGGGCATAGGTAGCACCCGCAACAATGGAAAAAAACAGAAAAAATAATTTTACTGGGTTGATCATAAAAGGTTATTCTGCTCTGTAAAGCATGCAATCGCTTGGCAAGGACTTAAAAGGAATATGGCTTTAACTATGGTACAAATAAAAGGAGAATTTAGCATTTGGTAAAAGTTAAGTAGTTAGGTTCTTTCAATTCGGTTGGTTGCGTGATTCATTTTCAATCTAACCTAGATGCTGAATAAAGATACTGTGAGAAAAGATTGATGTTCACGTATATTGTTAAAACTCATCAACGACATAAAAGAGGAAGTAGTGTGCAATAGATTGATCCAAACTATATTCAACAGGGGAATTTCATTTTGTGAAAAAAATGCGGGAATGAATGAGGTTGTATTTCAAGAGCACATCAATCAAGTAAAAAAATTTAAGAGAAGTTTTTGCTCCCTCATTGATGAGACATCGAAGTAAATCGTTGTTGAAGAAAAGCCTTCAAGTTTCGATACCCACTAGTTAGAGAGAGTAACAACTCATTTAAAAAAGATAGGAGGAAAGCGCCAGGGCATAAAATAGTTGGTAGAAAAGCACAAAAAAATCCCCTGTAGAAACAGGGGAGATTTACGATTGCTTGCTTTAAAACCCAATAAACGACTTGAAAATATTATTACGAATGGTATCTGGTTTTTTAATACTAAAAAATATTGATGTATTTATAATGTGTATTTGATACACAAAGTTAGTGTTTTTTCTTACACCAACATCAAATAAATATAAATTTAATGTGATTAATGGCTTTTGCCGGGATAAATTTCCAGGGCTTTTTCCAGACAATCCATGGCCCGATTGATGGCGTCGGTATTCAGTACATATGCCAATCTGACTTCCTGCTTTCCTAATCCGGGTGTGCCATAAAATCCGGTAGCTGGTGCCAGCATAACCGTAGCACCTTCATGGTTAAACGACTCCAGCAGCCATTGACAGAAAAGATCAGAATCATCAATGGGCAATCTGGCCATGGCATAAAAGGCACCTCCCGGACAGGGACAAAATACGCCCGGCATGGCATTCAGCCGAGCCACCAGTAGATCCCGGCGATGGCAGTATTCCTGTCGGGTCTCTTCAAAATAATCAGAAGGTAAGTCTATCGCCGCTTCAGCAGCAATCTGGGCAAAGGAGGGCGGACTTAAACGGGCTTGGGCTAATTTCATTGCTGCATCCAATACCGCCTTGTTTTTTGTTACCAATGCACCCAAACGGGCACCGCATGCACTATATCGTTTACTGATGGTATCCATTAAAAGTACTTGTTCTTCCACCCCCTTCAAATGCATCGCGCTTATTTGATTTCCTTCATAACAAAATTCGCGGTAGGCCTCATCGGAAAACAAAAACAAAGGGTAGTGCAACAAAAGCTGTCGTAACTGCTCCATCTCTTCTGTTGTGTATAAATATCCGGTAGGATTATTGGGATTGCATATCAAAATAGCCTTGGTACGGGGAGTTATTTTTTTTTCCAGCTCACTGATGGGAGGTAAGGCAAATCCATTATCGATGTAGGATATTACCGGCACTACTTTCACACCTGCAGCTACGGCAAATCCATTATAATTCGCATAAAAGGGTTCCGGAATGATTACCTCATCTCCCGGATCGAGACAGGCAAGCATAGCAAATAAAATGGCCTCGCTACCTCCGGTCGTTACTATAATTTCACCGGCATTGATTTCTATTCCAACAGACTTATAATACTCAGTCAGTTTTTTTCGGTAGGATTCATTTCCTGCACTATGGCTATATTCCAATACCCGGAAATCAATGTTCCTGACAGCATCCATCATTGCCTGGGGAGTAGCAATATCCGGTTGACCGATATTCAGGTGAAAAACCTTAGTACCTCTTTTTTTAGCTGCTTCAGCAAAAGGTACTAATTTTCTGATAGGTGACGGGGGCATCAATAGTCCCCGTTGACTGATAGTAGGCATGGTGCAAAGATAAACCTAGTTCAGTGGTCACTCCAAAAACAAAAAGCGCAGTTGGTCAACCGCGCTTTTCAATTCGAATAAATTAACAACGTTTATTTCTTTTCCGGAATTACCTCCCCATCAATGGTAAGGATATAGGAAGATGATATCCCGGCAAATTTAACCGTGATGTTTTTCTTGAAGCTGCCGACAGTTTCAGAATTGAAGGTAACTTTTATTTGACTGGTCTTTCCTTTCAGAATAGCTCCTTTGGCATATTCAGGTGTGGTGCAACCGCATTCAGCAGAAGCTGTCTCAATTACCACCGGTCGGGAAGAAGTGTTGGTAAAAGTAAATGTGTAAGAAACCGGAACATGTTCCTTGATCTTTCCAAATGAGTGGGTACTTTCAGCAAACGTGACCTCTGTTTGTGCCTGCACAAAAGTAGCTACGCCTAAAAAAAACAGGAGAGATAGAAGATTTTTCATCGCTAGTAATGTCGTGTTTACTGTTTAACGGGATTGGCAGCCTGAGCGGGAGCAGCTTCTTGTTTCGGGGGAACGCCTACTCCCGTCAACATAATGGTTTGAGACATTTCATGGTCAAAATAAATAGTAGTTATTTTTCCATAAGGACCTGCTTGTCCGCCATTATAGCTTATGGATACCTTTACAGTTTCTCCGGGACCAAATCTTTGGTTGGGAACAAAATTCGGGGTAGTACAACCACAACCTGCTTTTGCATTGATCAAGGTTACTGAATCCTTGCTGATATTTTTGATTTCCACCACAAAATCTACCGGAACACCTACGGTGCGTTCACCAGCATTGAAATTAGTATTGGTTATTTCCAATACTTTACCGATTTCCCATTTGGCAGCCGCAGCAGTTTGATCTTGCGCCTGTACCACCTGAATCGTTAGCAGACAAACAAAAGCAAAGAGTATTTTCTTCATAAGACTTGATTTTATACCTAAAATTAAACAAATGCTGCTGTTTTTACAAAAATGAACCTTGTTACCCTTTCGATTTGGATAATTTTAACAATTGGTTCCTGGTGCCAGCTTATACCCTTGCGGGTTATCCTGTATTTATGCACCTGTTTCGATTTTCAGGCTGCTATTCCCGATGTAATGCTAATTTTGACGAATGGAACAAGCCCCCTCTCCTGAGCAGCTAGACAGTAAGATGTCGTATGAGGCTTTCCGCCAAGCCATTTTATCCGATTACCGCATGGCAGTCATCAGTCGTGAGGTGAGTCTGTTGGGTCGTCGGGAAGTGCTTACCGGTAAAGGAAAGTTTGGGATTTTCGGTGACGGAAAAGAAATTGCTCAAATAGCCGCTGCTAAATTTTTTCAGCCCGGAGATTTCAGGGCAGGATATTATCGGGATCAGACTTTTATGCTGGCTGCCGGGATAACCAATGTAGAGCAGTTTTTTGCTCAATTGTATGGTGACCCTGATCCGAGCCACGATCCATTCAGCGCCGGCCGGCAAATGGATGCGCATTTTTCTACACCTGTAACAGACGCAGAAGGTAATTGGCTGGATTTGGCCAACAGAAAAAACAGCTCATCCGATATGGCACCCACCGCCTCTCAAATGCCCAGAGCGGTTGGTTTGGCACTTGCTTCTAAATTGTTCCGCAATGCCAATCGCCCTGATTTGTTCGATCACCTTAGCCATTCCGGTCAGGAGGTTTGCTTCTGCACCATCGGTGATGCGAGCACCTCTGAGGGACATTTTTGGGAAGCGATAAATGCAGCCGGTGTCTTGCAGATTCCATTGGCAGTGTTTGTTTGGGACGATGGATATGGCATTTCAGTGCCTACCCAATTTCAGACTACCAAAGGTTCAATCTCGGAAGCCCTGCGGGGTATGGAAAAGGAAGAGGGGACCAATGGGATTCGCATCCATAAAGTAAATGCATGGGATTATGCAGGTATGTGCGAAGTATTTGAGTCGGCCATTCAACAATTGCGCGTAGATCATGTGCCCGTTTTGTTTCACGTGCAGGAAGTTACCCAACCCCAAGGTCATTCTACCAGTGGCAGCCATGAGCGCTACAAACCAGCGGAAAGATTGGAATGGGAAAGGGAATGGGATTGCAACAAAAAAATGAAAGAGTGGCTGTTACTTTGCGAACTGGCTTCAGCCGACGAAATTGCAGTCATTGAATCAGAAGCCCGCGAATATGTAAAGGAAAGCCGTCGATTGGCGAGGGAATCTTATCAAACACCGATACGTGAATTGGCGCATCGGGCAGTTGAACTCATCCGTTCAACCATTACCAATGACATGCAGGTTTACCAGGAATTACAACAACTGGCAAATCAACTCACTGTTACTTCCGACCTGCTCAGACGAGATGTTCTTCGTTCCATTCATTTGGCCATGGAAATGGCAGCCAATTCTCCCAGTGCTGAAGAGTTGAAATCCTTGCTTCTGGAGGTTGAACCTGTGCACAAAGAATTGTACAACTCCTATCTCTACAATCAGGGACCGCGTCGCACCCTCGCTGTTTCCTCGGTGCCCGCCCGATATTCATCTGATGCAGCCATCATCAATGGTTATGAAGTGCTGAACAGGTATTTCGATCTGTTGTTGGCCAATAATCCCTTTGTTTACGCCTTTGGAGAAGATGTTGGAAAAATCGGGGATGTCAACCAGGGCTTTGCCGGACTGCAAGAGAAACATGGGACTGACCGTGTGGCTGATACAGGTATTCGGGAATTAACCATTGTTGGTCAGGCCATCGGACTTTCACTGCGTGGACTCCGACCCATTGCCGAAATCCAATACCTGGATTATGTGTTGTATGCACTTCAAACTTTGAGTGATGATGTGGCAACCGTTCATTTCCGTACTGTTGGTAAACAAAGTTATCCGTTGATCATTCGTACTCGGGGCCATCGACTGGAAGGTATCTGGCACACCGGTTCACCCATGGGGATGATGATTCATTCACTCAGGGGAATGTATCTATGTGTGCCGCGTAACATGGTGCAGGCTATGGGAATGTACAATACCCTGCTTCTAGGCAATGATCCCGGTATCATTGTTGAATGCCTGAATGGATATCGCCTCAAAGAAAAAATGCCGGATAATCCCTTGGAATTCCGGGTGGCTTTTGGGATACCCGAAATCATTCGGGAAGGAGATGAAATTACTATTGTTTCCTATGGTTCTACTCTTCGCGTCGTTGAAGATGCTGCTGAAAGACTTTCCAGAATGGGCATTTCCTGTGAGATCATAGATGTACAGACATTATTGCCTTTTGATATTCACCACCGAATCATAGAATCTTTGAAAAAAACCAGTCGGCTATTATTGGTCGATGAAGATGTGCCCGGTGGAGCAACAGGTTTTATGTTGTCTAAAATAATGGAAGAACAACAGGCCTTTCGATATCTCGATGTGGCACCCCGTTCACTGACCGCAAAGGAACACAGAACCGGATATGGAAGTGACGGCGATTATTTCGGCAAACCCAATGCCGAACAGGTTGTAGATGTTGTATTGCAAATGATGCGGGAATAACTTATCTATTTTCCAACGCCTTTAGTGAAGCAGGAAATCTGTTCAGCCATTCTTGGCGGGGTACCATACAGGAATCCGTTTTTCCCCACCAGCGATAACGGTTTTTGGCGACCCAATCATATACTGCATCTCTGATAAACGGTGGAACGAGTATGAAAACATAGAGCAATGGCCACCACCCGGATAGTTTTCTAACGATGCGCAATACTGCTGTAGAGCGGTAGCTGATTTTTCCCTCCTCCCATAAAATAATGCTGCCTTGCTCATCGACAGATGACATGGAATTGGGAATAAGTTGGCTTGCTAAGTTTTCCTGAAGGGAAGCAAAAAGAAATAGACCCTTGGGATCTCTTGGTAAGATGAACTGAACTGAACGCTGACAAAGATTACAGACTCCGTCGAAAAAGACGATGCGCCTTTTCAGGTTGTTGCTTTTAATTGAATTTGCTGCTGCCACCCTTACTATTTTAAGCAGGTGAAACAAGCATTAACCCATGTTATGGAACACTTTGTTGACATCATCATCTTGTTCAAGACGCTCTATTAGTTTACTTACTTCTTCCGCCTGTTCATCGGTAACGGGAACCGTATTTTGAGGTATCCATTCTAACTCCGCACTGATGGGAGTAATACCCCGGTCTTCCAATCCTTTTTGAAGTTTTCCAAAATCAACAAACTGACAACGCAAGACCAGTACGGGTTTATTTTGCTCGTCTGTACTTTCTCCCATTTCGTTGAGACCAACGTCAATTAATTCTAGTTCGAGTTCTTCGGTATTCAATCCTTCGGGCTTTAATTTAAATACGCCCATCTTATTAAACTGAAAGCTGACGCTACCGGTGGTACCCATGGCGCCATTGCCTTTATTGAAATGGCTTTTTACGTTGGCAACAGTTCTTACATGGTTATCGGTGGCAGTTTCTACGAGTATGGCTACTCCATGCGGGCCGTATCCTTCGTACAAAATTTCTTCGTAGTTCGTGGTATCTTTTCCGGATGCCCGCTTGATGGCAGCTTCTACCCGGTCTTTGGGCATGCCTACGCTGCGGGCATTTTGGAAACAGCGGCGCAAAGCTGGATTGGTGGTTGGGTCTGGACCTCCTGCTTTAACGGCAATAACGATTTCCTTCCCGATGCGGGTAAATTGCTTCGCCATGCGGTCCCAACGGGCAAACATGGTAGCTTTTCTTACTTCAAATATGCGACCCATAAAGCTTTTTTTGCGTTGCAAATGTACGCAAATCAATAAAAAAGCCGATGGTTGAGGAATCATCGGCTTTTTATTGAATAGATCAGTTATTTCAAGTATTTAGTTTGCTTCGTTTTTTGCTGTAAGCGAAATATACAACCAGTCCAATCAGCATCCATATAAGGGCAAACTTTAGGGTTCTAAGATCAATTGCCACAATCATTCCAAGACAAATAACCGCGCCCAGGATAGGGACAACTGGAACCAGTGGAGTTTTGAAGGGTCTTTCCATTTCCGGACTTTCACGACGCATGATCCAAACCCCCAGACTTACCAGAACAAAGGCGAAAAGGGTTCCAAAAGAGGTAAGATCACCTGCCATGTGACCTGGTACAAAGGCAGCAAAGGCGCCCACAAAAACGAAAAGAATCAAGTTGGATTTGTAAGGCGTTTGGAATTTTGGATGCAATTCTCCAAAAGCTTTAGGAATCAGGCCATCGTTGCTCATAGAATAGAAAATACGGCTTTGACCCATCAACATAACGAGTATTACTGAGGAGAACCCCGCCAATATCGCTACTGTAACTGCAGTTGCCAGCCACTCATATCCTTTCATATAGTTCGATATGGCATAAGCTACTGAAGCTTCTCTTCCTTTTTCAGGATCTACAAATTCCTGCCAGTTGGCAACTCCTGTGAGAACGTGCCCAAAAAGTATGTATAAAATAGTACATACCACTAATGAGCCCAAAATTCCAATTGGCATATCTCTTTTTGGGTTCTTCGCTTCCTGAGCTGCAGTACTAACAGCATCAAACCCAATGAAGGCAAAGAAAACGATGGCAGCACCACCCAGCACTCCGCCCCACCCATGTTTGAAAAACCCATCATAATTTACCAATTCCTCACCTGCAGCATCCAATACCGGTTTTGTTCCCTCCGGAATAAGATAGGGTGTATGGTTTTCCGGTCGGATGAATTGCCAGCCGATGGCAATGAACAGGACAACGATGGCTACTTTGATGAAGACAATGATGGCATTGACCATGGCGCTTTCCTGCGTTCCTTTAATCAACAGCAATGTCAATAGCAATAAAATAACCAGGGCCGGTGCATTCATGATGCCCTGGTGCAATACACCAGATGTATCAGTATAACTTTCTAAAGGGGAATGACACCATTCATATGGAACTGCGCCCCCCAGCAGTTTGTTGAGGTATTCACTCCAGGCAATCGATACTGTTGCCGCACCCAGTGCATATTCCATGATCAGCGCCCAGCCAATGATCCAAGCAACCAACTCGCCCATTGTAACATAAGAGTAGGCATAGGCACTTCCGGCAATCGGAATCATAGATGCAAATTCAGCATAACAAAGTCCGGCAAACGCACAACCTATAGCAGCTATGATAAAAGATAAGGTTACTGCCGGTCCAGCTGCTTGTCCTGCAGCAGCGGCTGTTCTTACAAACAAACCTGCACCAATGATAGCACCAATACCCAATGCCACCAGATTCCCTGCTCCCAAAGTTCTCTTCAATCCTTTTTCGGAATCTCCGGCCTGCGCCAGTAACAAACCGAGGGATTTTTTTCTACTGAATAAACTCATGATTGAAATGTTAGGTTTTCAAATAATTTCATTCGGAAAAATAGGCAATTCTTCGTTCTAATGGTAAAAGATTTTTATCAATCACCCCTTTTTTTACCTCTGCAGCTTTTCCGGGGAATCAGTATCTTGCAAGCTAATCATTGCCAGCATGAAAAAATCTAATCGGCTCACGCTTTATATCCTGATTGCTATGATTGCCGGAGCTATTTTGGGCTATATTGTACACACCACTGCCGATCAGACTTTCATCACCACTTTTTCTAAAAACATCAAATTACTGACGACCATTTTCATACGATTGGTTCAGATGATCATTGCTCCGCTTGTTTTCTCTACGCTGGTAGTAGGTATCGCCAAGCTGGGCGACTTGAAGTCTGTAGGAAGGGTTGGAGGAAAAGCCATGCTTTGGTTCATAGCCGCCTCCCTTGTAAGTCTTCTGTTGGGAATGGTGTTGGTGAATTTTTTCCAGCCGGGCGCCGGATTTACTGAAGTGAAAGGGGATGCTGCAGAGGCAGGAAAACTGGTGAGCAATACCCAACAATTCAACCTGCAGCAATTTGTTGAACACATTGTACCCCGCAGCGTACTTGAGGCCATGGCTACCAATGAAATTTTGCAACTAGTTGTATTCAGTATCTTTTTTGGGGTGGCAACCGCAGCATTGGGTGACAAAGCAAAAGTGATTGTCAAAGGATTGGATGCAGTAGCCCATATCATTCTCAAAATGGTAGGGTATGTGATGAATGTTGCTCCACTGGGCGTTTTCGGTGCTATCGCAGCGGTGATTGCCGCAAAGGGACTTGATGTATTTATTTTCTACAGTAAGTATCTTTTATATTTCTTAATCGGTATTGCTTTACTCTGGCTCTTGTTGCTCACTGTCGGCTATCTGATTCTTGGTAAGAGATTACCCGAATTGCTGCGCCACATAGTTTCACCATTGATCATCGCGTTTAGTACTACAAGCAGCGAAGCCGTTTTTCCTAAGTTAACAGAGGAATTGGAAAGATTTGGTTGTAAGAATAAAATTGTTTCTTTTATACTTCCATTGGGTTATTCTTTCAATCTTGATGGCAGTATGATGTACATGACATTCGCCAGCATCGCCATCGCTCAGGCCAATAACATTCACCTCGATACAGGTACACAGCTTACCATGCTACTCGTATTGATGCTCACCAGCAAAGGTATTGCCGGTGTTCCTCGTGCATCTCTTGTGGTTGTAACTGCTACCTGTGCTATGTTCAAGATACCTCCTGAAGGAATCGCCCTGATTCTCCCCATCGACCATTTCTGTGATATGTTTAGAACAGCCACTAATGTGCTGGGAAATACCCTGGCCACCGCAGTAGTGAGTAAATGGGAAAATGAACTCGGACCCGCACAGCCACCGGCAGAAATTTGATCACACCCTTAACTTTATTTGATGTTGCTATCACTCTTGCTTGCTGCAGAATTTCACTGGACTCAATTATTGCAGCCCCAGTTTTATGTGGAACATGGCGGACTATGGTTGGTGGTACTAGTTGTTTTCGCAGAGACCGGACTCTTCGCCGGATTCTTTCTTCCCGGTGATAGTCTTTTGTTTGTTGCCGGAATTTACAGCACCGATCTGGCACGTTCTTTATTTAATACCGGCAACGAAGTCGCTGATTTATTAATGATTGGCAGCCTGATTTCGGCAGCAGGTATAGCAGGTAATTTTGTCGGCTTCTGGTTTGGCAATAAAGTAGGTCACGCCATGTATGAATGGAAAGACAATCCTCTCTTCAAAAAACGTTACCTGACACAGGCACATGATTTTTATGAGAAACATGGAGGTGGGGCAATTGTGATTGCCCGATTCATTCCCATCGTTCGCACTTTTGCCCCCATTGTTGCAGGTATTGTGGGTATGGATAAAAAGAAATTCGGTTTCTTCAATATAGTAGGCTGTGTTGCCTGGGTATTCAGTATGCTTTTTGCCGGACACTTTTTGCAAAAATGGATACTGGCCCGTTTTGGCTTCGACTTGCGTTTGCACCTTGAAGTAATTGTACTAGGTATTGTTTTTGTAACCACAGCCCCCTTGATTTATAAACTGATCTTTCACAAGAAGCAGTCCGATAGTGATCAATCACCCAGCTAGTCAAATAAATTTATATTCTCATTACTGATTTTTCAAAATAGATACTACCCGGTGACGGACTTAAGTACTACAATAGTAAATCGTAATGATTGCAACAGTTTAAAAATTCTATCCTACCATTGACGGTTTTGGGAAAAGAATGGATTATATCGCGTCATGACTTAATTTCATGCAACATGCTGTAAATTGAGGTGCCCATTTGGAACACCCGTTCATTTGAATAAAGTTTACATCAGGGAACAAAAAAATGGATCATGAATCAAAAACCACTTTCTGTTTTTTCTCTGCCGGTATTGGTGGCTGCGCTGGGTTATTTCGTTGATGTATATGATCTGCTACTTTTTACTATTGTTCGTGAGCCAAGTCTTCAGGGCATTGGTATCGACATGAGTAACAAAGATGCAGTAGTTGCAGCCAGCACCAAGATCATCAATTGGCAAATGATTGGGTTACTTATTGGAGGAGTGGTATGGGGAACATTGGGTGATAAAAAAGGGCGGCTGAGTGTTTTATTCGGTTCAATAGCACTTTATTCAGTTGCCAACTTCGTTACAGGATATGTTCAAACAGTAGACCAATATGCCTGGTTGAGATTTGTAGCAGGTGTTGGATTAGCCGGGGAATTGGGAGCCGGAGTTACCCTGGTGAGTGAGTTATTGCCGAAGGAAAAAAGGGGAGTGGGTACTTCATTGGTAGCCGGAATTGGATTATTTGGAGCAGTATTTGCCTACTTCGTTTATCAACTAACCAAAGACTGGCGTCTCTGTTACAAAATTGGTGGCGTGCTTGGAATTGGTTTGCTATTGTTGCGAATTTCAGTCGCCGAAAGCGGCATGTTCAAAGAAATAAAAGAAAAAAAAGTGAGTCGTGGTGACTTCACCATGTTCTTCAATAATAAAGTTCGATTCAAGAAGTATGTACTGGCGATTTTAATTGGTCTTCCAACCTGGTATGTTATCGGAATATTAGTGAATCTAAGCAATCGATTTGCAGGGGAGTTTTTTGGATCTACCTCTATTGATAGCGGACGTGCCATCATGTTTGCTTATGTAGGGATTGCTACGGGTGACATCGCAATTGGGTTGGTCAGCCAATATTTTAAGAGCAGAAAGAAAGCATTGCTCACTTTTTATACAATGTCCATTCTGGGTTTAATCTATTTTTTTAGTCCCTTGAATTCCTCTGATTCAACCATGTATGCAGTTTGTGGATATCTGGGTTTCAGCACTGGCTTTTGGGCAATTTTTGTAACTATGGGGGCCGAGCAATTTGGAACCAACTTAAGAGCAACTGCTGCTACTACCATCCCCAATATGGTTCGTGGATCACTTCCACTGATCAATCTGATGTTCTTAGATCTTTTTCAAAAGTCATGGGACTGGAATCTCTCGCAAAGTGGCATGGTTACAGGCGCTATAGTAATGACCATTACGTTGTTTGCCTTCTACCATACGGAAGAGACATTTCACAAAGACCTTAATTATATAGAGGAATAGCAGTGTTGACTGCACCGTCTCTAAGAAATACCCCTATGTATCAAAGAAGCAGCTATTTTTACAGCAATAATTTTGTATGAAGCTGCTGGTTATCCGTTTTTCTTCCATTGGTGATATAGTGCTCACTACACCAGTTTTGCGCTGCATCAAGAAACAATTGCCCAAAGCAGAACTTCATTTCCTGACAAAGGAACAATATCGTACGATACTGGAAGCCAATCCTTATGTAGATAAAATCATTGTCCTCGGACTCAGCAAAACACTGATGATGCATCAACTGAAGATGGAGCAATATGATGCCATCATTGATCTTCATCACAATCTTCGCACCTGGGAAGTAAAACGTGCATTGAAGGGCGTTCCAGCCTATTCCTTCCATAAACTCAACTGGCAAAAATGGTTGATGACTTCCTTTAAAATTAACCGACTGCCCCAACAACATATAGTTGACAGATACATGGCAACTGCAAGTAGCTTCGGTGTTATGAATGATGGAGAGGGCTTGGATTATTGTATTCCGGGAGATGAGCATGTGAAGGCAAATGATCTGCCATTTTCTCACCAAATGGGATACGTGGCACTAGTAATAGGAGCCGCACACGCAACCAAGCAACTGCCGGTAGAACGCTGTATTGAATTGTGTCGCCGGATATCTCTGCCAATAGTTTTATTGGGCGGACAAGCTGATCATGCGCGAGGGGAACAAGTCGCCAATCATGACCCCATTAAAGTATATAATGCCTGTGGAAAATTTTCTTTACATGAAAGTGCAGATCTGGTGCGCAAGTCTCTTTTGGTCATAACGCCTGATACCGGACTGATGCACATTGCTGCGGCCTTCAAGAAACCCATCATCAGTATCTGGGGGAATACCATACCTGCATTTGGCATGGCACCCTATTATGGTAAACATCTGGTAGCGCAACAGGTAGCGCAAGTGCAGCTAGGATGTCGCCCCTGCAGTAAAATTGGATATGACACCTGTCCGAAAAAGCATTTCAACTGTATGCAAAAGCAAGATCTTCAGCAGATACAAGAATGGGTAAAAGAGATCCTTTTAACAGCTCATCGATCAGTCTAATAAAAGAGGCCGTCTCAAATGATGGAGACAGCCTCTTTGATTTCGTTTCCCAGATGACAAGGACCTTCATTTACAAGGTTCTCATGCGCTTCTTACAATTTATAAAGTTTTCAGTACTTCGTTCATGCTTCTGACTGCATCTGCACTCTTATTAAAGAGTTCTTGCTCTGAGGAAGTCAGGTTCATCGGAACAATCTTTTCCCAACCGGATTTACCAATCACCACCGGAACACCCAGGCAAATATCAGATTGACCGTATTCTCCATTCAGAGAAACACAGCAAGTGAAAAGTTTTTTCTCATCACGCACAATGCTCTCTACCAGAGCAGCTCCGGCAGCACCGGGTGCATACCAGGCTGAAGTTCCCAATAACTTTGTCAGCGTAGCACCGCCAACCATGGTATCAGCTACGATCTGCTGTTGCTCTGCTTCAGATAAGAAGTTGGTCACGGGGATACTATTCCAGGTAGCATGACCAATCAGGGGGATCATTGTCGTATCGCCATGACCACCTATAACAATTGCATTTAAGTCGGAAGGACTGCAACCGAGGTGTTGGCTCAGCTGGTATTTAAAACGAGAGCTATCCAGTGTTCCTCCCATTCCAATGATACGGTTCTTTGGTAAACCAGAAGTAGTGAGGGTAAGATATGTCATGGTGTCCATAGGATTGCTTACCACAATGATGATGGCATTGGGTGAGTGCTCCAGAATTTGATTAGTAACACCACGAACAATTCCGGCATTGGTTCCGATCAGTTCTTCGCGAGTCATACCGGGCTTACGCGGTAAGCCTGAAGTAATGACTACGACTTCAGAACCCGCTGTTTTTTTGTAGTCGTTGGTACTGCCGGTAATACGGGTATCGAAACCAAGGAGGGTAGCCGTTTGCATCATATCCTGGGCTTTGCCTTCCGCAAAACCTTCTTTGATATCAAGTAATACCAGTTCATCGGCCAATTCAGCACGGGCAATATTATCGGCACAGGTAGCTCCTACGGCACCGGCACCAACTACGGTAATTTTCATACGATTTGAAATATAGATGAGGAAATTAATTTTTAACAACGCAAAGGTAATGGTTCAGCAATTTGTTGCGTTGTTAAACCCATTAATTTGTTTGAATGAATTGTAGAAATTCCAGGATCCGGAAAGGCTGTTCGGGAGAGCGCCATGTTCTGATGAGTTGCCGGTCGGCACCGTATAACGCAACAAAAGGGGTATAGTCTATCTTGAAATGGGGTACCAGGGCATAGGATATGTCATTTCCCAGCCGAAAATCTGGTAATTTATGCAGCTTGTATCGTTCACCAAATAGCCGAAGCACTTCAATTGGCTGATAAGTAACCATAAGAAGCAATAGGTTAGACAAACGCTCTGATTCTCGTACCAGTTCTTCTGTCATATCTATACAGTGCCCACAGGTAGGTGAAAAATAAATTAGTGCAATGAATTTTTTAGGGGAAAATTGGTTGCTGATGTAAAAGCTGCTGTCAATTAGTTGCAGGTGAAACGCCGGAAGTGTGTCTTTGGCTGGTGAAAAATTTTGAGAGTATCCGGGAGAAAAAACAAGTCCACCCAATGTTATCGCAATAAAAAGAGGAAGCAAAAAACGTGAGGAAGGTTTCATTGCTCGGATGACTGCTTATGCGTTTGCTCCATCATCCTCATTTCTTTTGCATCCTGGAGGAATTCGGAGGCAAATATAAAATTGTTCAATAGCTGGTCTTTGCTGAAGATAATGTCTTTGTTGCTTCCCTCCCATTGTTTCCGTCCCTGGTGTAGGTAAATGATGTGATCTCCTATTTCCATCACACTGTTCATGTCGTGCGACACCACAATGGTGGTAATGTTGAATTCACGCGTTATTTCCTGAATCAGTTTATCAATCACCATTGATGTTTGCGGGTCTAGTCCGGAATTAGGCTCATCGCAAAACAGGTACCTCGGATTCATCACTACAGCACGGGCTATGCCTACTCTTTTTTTCATTCCCCCGCTGATTTCAGCAGGATACTTTTTATGGGCTTCCTGAAGATTGACCCTTTCCAATACTTCATCAGCCCTTTTCTTCTTGTCTGCACTTGTCCAGTTGGTGAACATATTCAGCGGGAACAAAACATTTTCCTCTACAGTCATTGAATCGAATAAGGCGGTACCCTGAAAAAGCATTCCGATTTGTTGACGCAGCATTTTTCTTTCGTCTGTTTCCATTTCCAGCATGTCTTTTCCATCGAAAAGAATTTTTCCCTGGTTGGGTCGGAATAAACCCACCATGCATTTGGTGAGAACCGTTTTGCCACTGCCGCTGCTGCCGATGATCAGGTTGCATTTACCAGCTTCCATAACAGCGCTGATGTCTTCGAGGATTACTTTGTCGCCAAAACTTTTGTGGATGTGTTGAATTTCTATCATGTGCCGATATCGCTGAAGCAATTTTAAAATTACTCTAAAATTTGTAAATGCAATAGATCATCGAGGGTTTCCCTGCGGCTGATAAGGCGCATTTCATTTCTATGAATGAGTACCTGCGCCGGTTTGGAGCGTGCATTGTAACTACTCGCCATTTCATAGCCATAAGCACCCGCATTGAAGAAAACGAGGTAATCCCCTTCGCTGATTTCAGGAAGACTTCGGTCGGAGGCAAACTGATCCGTCTCACAAATATTCCCTGTGATGGTATAGCTCTTTTCGGAGGCATCGGGATGACTGATATTTCGGATGTGATGATATGCATCATAAAACATGGGACGAATCAGGTGATTGAAGCCACTATCAATACCAGCAATGGTAGTTGTTCCATTTTCTTTCAGCACATTTACTCGGGTAATGAGATAGCCACATTCACTTACTAAAAATTTACCCGGTTCGAACCATATTTCTATGGAGCGACCTGCTCGATCACTCATCGCTTTTTGAATCAGCCTGGTTTCCTCACCTAATTTTGTTATGTCTGTGCCTGATTCATCCGGGTGATACGGTACTTTGAATCCTCCACCTAAATCCATACAAATCAATTCAGGAAAAAATTCAATCAATTCCATCATCCGTTGAGCCCCTTCTATGAATACAGATACGTCCTTGATTTCACTGCCAGTATGAATGTGTAAGCCTCTGATATGCAGTTGATGGTGTTTTACAATTCTAAGTATTTCATCTATTTGCTCTAGGGGGATACCAAATTTGCTTTGCTCATGGCCCGTTGAAATCTTTAAATTTCCTCCCGCCATGATATTGGGTCTGAGCCGAATGCCAACCGGATAATCATGTCCGTAACGGGCACCCATTTTTTCCAGGTTACTAAGGCTATCTATATTGATGTGTATCCCAAGGGCAACGGCTGCTTCAATTTCTTCGAAAGCTATTCCATTGCTGGTATATAGAATTTTGTCGGGTGTAAACCCAGCCCGAATGGCCATATAGGCCTCATTGATAGAACTACAGTCAATGCCACATCCAGTGTCACGAATCAGCCGCAGGATGTGTTGATTGGTCAGCGCCTTACAGGCATAGAAAAAACGAGTGGTTGAGCAATCAAATGATTGTTGTAATTGACGGTATTGATTTTCTATTTTTTCGCCACTATAAACATATAAGGGTGTACCATACTTTTCGGCAAGTTCTAAAAAAACAGCATCTGAAAAAAGTGCCTGCATGGTGCGAATATACTATTAGTATCAATGAAGAGCGCAGGCAGTGAAGAATCATTCATTGCTTCCCGGATCAACAGCAGAATCCGCAGGAGTGGAAACTTTATCCTTAGATTCGGGCAATTCTTCCGAGGAAGGATCTTCATTTTGCTCCTGGGGACGAACAATGGTGGGCTCTAATAGTTGATCAGCCAGTACTTCTTTTAATTGTGGCAGGTCTTCTGATGAGTTGATGCCAAAATAATCCATAAAATTTTGGGAGGTTGCATAAACGAGTGGCCGACCGGGAAGGGTTTCATCCCTGCCGCTGATAACAATCAGTTCCTTCTCCAATAATTTTTGAATACTATAATCACTGTTTACCCCACGAATGGACTCTATTTCTCCTTTTGTGATGGGTTGCTTATAGGCAATAATCGAAAGTGTTTCAAGAGCAGCGTTGGACAAACGTTTGAGGTACTTTTCTCCATTGAGCTGGGCAACGGTAGGATGATAAACCGCCTTAGTGAGGAATTGCCAGCCCCCTCCGCTTTGTTTTACTTCGAAAGGATAAAATTCAGCGCTGTATTTTTCCCGAATACCCTCCAAAGCTGCTTCCACTTGTTCTTTGGTTGCACGCTCCTCCATGAATCCGAAAGCATTGTTAATCAATTCCAATACATCTGCAGATGTAAGTGGCTTTTCACTGGCAAAAATTAATACTTCAATATGCGGTATAATTTGACTTAACTCCATGGCAATTTGTAAAAGTAACCGTTTCGGATTTTATTTTATCAGGAACCCTGCAAAGCAGCTGCACCGCTCACTATTTCTGTTAATTCTGTGGTAATGGCGGCTTGTCTAGCCCGGTTGTAGCTGATTTTAAGCGATTTCAATAATTCATTCGCATTGTCACTGGCCTTATCCATGGCTGTCATCCTGGCCCCATGCTCACTCGCGTTGCCATCCAGAACTGCTTTGTATAGCTGTGTATTTAGAATCTTTGGCATCAACTCGGCAATCAATTGTTCTTTTGCAGGTTCAAAAATGAAATCTGACTTTTTCTCTCCCGATTTTCTCGCCACTTTTCTTATGGGTAAATAAGTTTCCGCAACAAATCGCTGGGTAGCAGCATTTTTAAATTCACTGTACACGAGTTCCACCGCATCGAATGACTTGTTTTCGAATGCAGCGATTGCTGCCTGTGCAGCCTCTTGCACTTGTGCGAAGCTTAGATGCAAATAGAGATCACGGAATCGTGCATCCGTAGGATATCCTGCACGGCTCATGGCTTCCCAGCCCTTTTTGCCAATGTTCCATACGGTAACGTTCCCTTTTTTAAATTGACTAGGGTACTTCTCAGCTACGGTTGCTTTGGCTAATTTGATGATGTTGGAATTGTAGCCACCGCAAAGACCGCGATCACTCGTAATGACTATTAATAAAACCTTCTCCACTGTTCTTTCTTCTGCCAATTTAATTGAAACACTTCCATCCATGTTGCTGACAATGTTGGTCAACATTTCCTGTAACTTTCCAGCATATGGCCGCATTTGTGTGATGGCATCCTGGGCCCGGCGCAACTTGGCAGCACTCACCATTTTCATGGCTTTGGTGATCTGTTGGGTACTTTGTACACTTTTGATTCTATTTCTAACCTCTTTAAGTTGGCCTGGCATATAATATTATTGTATTTGTATATTAATGAAAATCAATTGAATGTAGCTTTGTTAAGAATTTTATACCCTTGATAGGGGTGCAAAATTAACCAAATCATAGAGAAAATCCATTCATGTGGGCAAAATTCGGGTTTTGGTCTGTCAGGGAATTAAAATCGGTAGTTGATACCTACACCATTGAGACCTGCCCTCCATTGTAATTTATTGACCTGGTCTTGCAGAGCTTTTCCATTTTTTTGGTGTGCGAAATAGTGAACCAGATCTAGTACCAGTAGAAAGCTGCCTTGTAAAACAAGACTATTGCCAAAACCTTTGTTGCGTTCATCATTGAACCTCCACCCCCGTTCCCTCAAATATAAGCCGGTCATGATGTAAGCTGCATCCAAGCCGGTATTCAGCAATAAAAATTTTTCCTGAATGCGTTGTTCCTTCATTAGTTGAGCCGGACCGAAACTTTGTTTCATCTGAAACCGAAGACCCAATAGTCCCAACCCTGCAATAGCAACATTCACGCCGTTCCAATAGGCATTCATTTGATGAAAATAATGTGTACTACCAGTGGTGTTATTGGCTGAAATGGTTCCTTGTAAGACACTGGCAACTCCCCATGCTCCCAATACATATAGCTGTTGGCGATTGATTTCCATTCTTCTTTTATTCAAGGAATCCAAATTGAGGGGTTGGGCACATAAACTTCCACCGATTAGCAGTCCGGTTATCACAACAACAAAGTTTCTTCTGATCATTTGATTATTAACATTTTAATACAGGCAACCGGAAAGCAGTCAATTGCCTCGGTATGGTGCCAAATTGTTTACCTTTGACCGCTCCGGAAAGGATGCCAAAATGTCGCAAAGACAGATTCAGCATCTTTTTTGGCTGTATTTGAAACGATCAACGAGGTTTATTTTATGCTCAAATTTATTTCAAAATTATTCGGTGGCAGTAAAAGTGAGAAAGATGTTCAGAAAATTATGCCCCAGGTTCAGCAGGCACTGGAGTTTTACAGCGGACTTCAGCAACTGAGTCACGATGAATTGCGTAATAAAACGGTTCAATTCAGGCAAAGGATTCAGGAACATCTTTCTGCGATTGACCAGATAATTCAGGAAGAAAAAAGTGCCGCTGAACAATTACCCCAGGAAGAAATTCATGGAAGGGATGAAATTTACAGGAACATTGACAAGCTGAGGAAAGACCGGGATAAAAAAATTGAGGAAATTCTTGCACTTATTCAGCCGGAAGCGTTTGCCGTGGTAAAGGAGGCGGCACGGCGATTTTCTCAAAACGAAATTCTGAAAAGTACTGCCACAGAATTGGACAGAGAATTGAGTGTGAAGAAGCAGTATATCACTATTCAGGGAAATGAGTCTATCTATACCAATAGTTGGACGGCAGGTGGGGGCAAGATTACCTGGAACATGGTTCACTATGATGTTCAACTTATCGGAGGAGCTGTTCTGCACCAGGGAAAAATTGCTGAAATGGCTACAGGGGAGGGCAAAACCCTTGTTTCTACCTTGCCGGCATACCTCAATGCATTGGCCGGAGAGGGCGTTCATATTGTAACCGTTAATGACTACCTGTCCAAACGAGACAGTGAGTGGAATGGTCCCTTGTTTGAATGGTTGGGATTACGGGTAGATTGTATTGACAAGCATGAGCCCAATAGTGAGGCCCGCCGGAATGCCTACTTGGCCGATATAACATACGGTACCAACAACGAATTCGGGTTTGATTATCTAAGGGATAACATGGTTCATACCCCCGGTGAAATGGTACAACGAAAGCACCATTTTGCAATGGTGGACGAAGTGGACAGCGTGCTGATTGATGATGCAAGGACACCTTTGATTATTTCCGGACCGGTGGGGCATGTAACCGGTGAACAACAATTTTTTGAGCTCAAGCCAAGAATAGAAAAACTGGTAGAGGCACAAAAGCGGGCTGCCAATCAATTCCTGAATGAGGCTAGAAAAAAAATTACCGAGGGCAATGATGACCCCAAAGAGGGTGGACTTGCTTTGTTCAGGGCACACAGAGGACTTCCCAAAAACAATGCACTCATTAAATTTTTAAGTGAGCCCGGCATTCGCGTCATTCTGCAAAAAACAGAAAATTATTATTTGGCCGATCAGTCAAAGGAAATGCCAAAAGCTGATGCAGAGCTTTATTTCTATATCGAGGAAAAAAATAATTCAGTTGAGTTAACAGATAAAGGTATTCAACTCATTACAAAATCCGGCGAAGACCCTAATTTCTTTGTATTACCTGATATCAGTATTTCACTTGCATCGGTTGAAGCAGATACAAACTTATCTGCAGATGAAAAATTACACCGAAAAGAAGTTATCATCAACGAGTATTCAGTAAAAGCAGATCGCATCCACACCGTGCATCAGCTTCTGAAAGCATATACACTCTTTGATAAAGATGTAGAGTATGTGGTAATGGACGGAGCTGTTAAGATTGTAGACGAACAAACCGGTCGTATTCTTGATGGCAGAAGATATTCCGATGGATTACACCAGGCCATTGAAGCGAAGGAAAATGTAAAAATTGAAGCGGCAACACAGACGTATGCAACCATTACCCTGCAGAATTATTTCCGCATGTACCACAAATTGGCCGGTATGACCGGTACTGCTGAAACTGAAGCTGCAGAATTCTGGGATATCTATAAATTGGATGTTGTTAGTATTCCCACCAATGTACAGGCAATCAGAAAAGACCAGGAAGATTTGCTTTTCAAGACCAAGCGGGAAAAATACAAGGCAGTGATTGAAGAAATCATTCGTTTGCGCGAAGCACAGCGCCCGGTACTCGTTGGAACTACTTCGGTAGAAGTAAGTGAGTTGTTGAGTCGGATGCTGGGACAGAACAAAATTCCACACAATGTGCTCAATGCCAAACAACATGCACGAGAAGCTCAGATTGTAGCTGAAGCCGGTTTTGCCGGTGCAGTCACCATCGCTACCAACATGGCAGGAAGGGGAACTGACATCAAGCTGGGACCCGGAGTAAAAGATGCCGGGGGATTAGCAATATTGGGTACGGAACGGCATGAATCAAGGCGCGTGGATCGACAGTTAAGAGGACGTGCCGGTCGTCAAGGTGACCCAGGATCCTCACTGTTTTTTGTTTCACTTGAAGATGACCTGATGCGCATGTTTGGAAGCGAACGCATTGCCAAAGTGATGGACTTTGCCGGATACAAAGAGGGGGAAGTGATACAAGAGCGGATGATCACCAAATCGATTGAGCGCGCACAGAAAAAAGTTGAAGAGAACAACTTCGGTATTCGCAAACGCTTGTTGGAGTATGATGATGTGATGAACAAACAGCGCACAGTAATTTATACCAAACGCAACCATGCTCTTTTTGGAGAGCGTCTGGCACTGGATCTTGACAATGCATTTTACTCAGTAGCAGAAGAGCAGGTAAACGCCTATAAGGATATGAATGATTTTGAGGGTTTCCGCCTAGCTGTTATTGTAAATTTTGGAATAGATGTACCTTTTTCCGAGGATGAAATGAATAGAAAGTCACATGCAGAACTTTCTGAGTTGTTGTATCGGGCTTCCATACATGCTTACGAGAGAAAAAAGGGGGAGATGCGAAAACAATCTATCCCCGTATTCAGTAATATTCGCACACAACAGGGTCGTCACATCGAAAATGTGGTGGTTCCATTTAGTGATGGGAGAAAGATGATTCAAGTCCTATCTCCTTTGCAGGCAACGATTGACAGCAAGGGCAAGGAAATGGTGAATGCCCTGGAACGGACCGCAGCATTGGCAATTATTGATGATGCCTGGAAAGAGCATCTTCGTTCCATGGATGATTTGAAGCAGAGCGTACAAACTGCAACTTACGAGCAGAAAGATCCACTGGTAATTTATAAAATGGAAGCTTTTGAATTATTCAGGAGAATGGATGCTGAGGTAAACAGAGATATTGTTCAGTTTCTTTGTCACGCTTCTATCCCTTTAAATGAGGGAGATGAGTTGAAGGAAGGACGCCAGGAAAAAACTGACATGAGCAGAATGAGTACCAGTAAAATGGACATAAATGGCAGCCCCACAGAAAATGAATATTTTGACCCTTCTGATACCAAACAACAACCGGTAGTTGCAGCCCCAAAAATCGGTCGCAATGATCCTTGTCCATGTGGAAGCGGAAAAAAATTCAAAGCTTGTCATGGCCGTGAATCCTGAGGCTGATACAATTTTTTTGCATGCAACTGCACCATTTGATAGACCACACTTTGCTAAAGCCAACAGCCCTGTTGAGTGAGATTCATCAGCTCTGTCAAGAAGCCGCTGCTTATCAATTTGCTTCCGTTTGTGTACCGCCCCCCTTTGTAAAAATGGCAAGTGAAAAACTAAGCGGCACCAACGTTAAAGTTGTAACGGTTGTTGGATTCCCCTTTGGTTATTCGGCAGTGGAAGCAAAAGTAGCAGAGACCGTACTTGCATTGGTAGATGGTGCAGATGAACTAGATATAGTAGCCAGTATTCTGGCAATCAAAAATCATGACTGGACTTACATTGCCAATGAAATTAATCATCTTTTACCAATCGTAAGAAATAAAAATAGGGTTATAAAAATCATCATTGAATCAGGAGTTCTTACTGAGCAGGAAATCGTTACCTGCTGCGATATTTACGGTGCTGCCGGAATTGATTTCTTAAAAACTTCCACCGGCTACGCTGAAAAAGGCGCAACGGAAGAAGCGGTTCGTCTTTTCAGACAGCACCTCCCGACGCAGGTAAAAATAAAGGCATCAGGTGGCATCCGAACCTATGAACAAGCATTAGCAATGGTTTTGGCCGGTGCAGACCGATTGGGCTGTAGTGCCAGCGTTTCAATCGTAAAAGGTGAAAATCCGGCAGCTTCCAACTATTGATTAACAAGCCATGAAAATTTTATTCAATCCATACATACTTTCATTGGTTGTCAATTTTTTGTTGATTACCACAACTGCCTCAGCAAACGATACCATCATCATACATCAGGATGCAAGACTGGAAGTGCTTACTCAGAAACAACGCATCATCAATCGAAAGCAAGGAATGATGGCAGGAAGTGGTTTGTACAGGGGGTATAGGATTCAGGTAATCAGTACCAATCAACGTGATCAGGCTTTTCGTGTCAAAGCAGATTTATTGATAAAATTCCCTGAGCATAAATCTTATATCACTTATCAGAGTCCTAATTTTAAAGTACGAATTGGAAATTTTATTAAGAAGGAGGATGCTGAATTGCTTAAATCTCAGTTGAATAAAATTTTTACAGGTGGTGTTTATATTGTAGAAGATGCTGTCGAATACAATCCACGAGAAGATGAACTGAACCTATGACCATGAACATGCTTGCAGCTGAAATAAAAAAACTTTCCCAACAATACTCACCCGAGTATGTGGCGATACGTCGTCACCTGCATGCTCATCCTGAGCTGAGTTACCGGGAAGTTCAGACAGCAAGCTTTGTTCAGGCAGAACTCAACAAAATTGGCATCTCCAATCATTTAATGTCGGGAACCGGCGTAGTGGGAATTATTGAGGGAAAAGATTCCGGTAGTCGAATCATAGCGTTACGGGCAGACATGGATGCACTTCCTATACAGGAAGAAAATGATGTTCCTTATCGCTCTTCAATTCCCGGCGTAATGCATGCCTGTGGTCATGATGTTCATACTTCCATTTTATTGGGTGCAGCTCGTATTTTATTCGAGTTGAAGGAACATTGGTTGGGTACCATTAAATTGATTTTTCAGCCCGGGGAAGAGAAAAATCCGGGGGGTGCCAGTTATATGATTCGGGATGGTGTTCTTGCTAATCCTTCCCCTCAGGGAATCATTGCTCTTCATGTACACCCCGGCTTACCCTGTGGTCAGCTCAGTTTCAGAAAAGGTAGGGTAATGGCGAGTGCCGATGAAATTTATATCACGATCCGAGGTAAGGGTGGTCATGCAGCAGCACCCCATCTAACTGCCGATACCTTGCTCATCGCTTCACACCTTGTGGTTTCATTGCAACAAGTTATCTCCCGCAATAGCAATCCGGTTTCCCCCTCGGTACTATCTATTTGTTCAATTCAAGGTGGGCATACCACCAATGTTATACCTAGTGAAGTCAAGCTCATGGGAACTTTCAGAGCAATGGATGAGAAATGGCGCTATCAGGCACATGAAATCATTAAAAAGCAAACAAAAGCACTGGTCGAGGGCATGGGAGCAGAGGCGGATATTCACATTGATGTCGGTTATCCTGCAGTAGATAACCATCCTGATTTTACCGAAGAAGTTTGGCAGCGTGCAGCCAATTGGTTAGGGAAAGACAAGGTAACCGAAACGGAACTTCGAATGGGCGCTGAAGATTTTGGATATTATTGCCAGCAAATACCTGGCTGTTTTTTTCGTCTGGGTGTAAGAAATGAAGCACGTGGAATTGTTCATGGAGTCCACACACCGCTTTTTGATATTGATGAACATGCCATAGAAATTGGTATGGGCACAATGGCATTTCTGGGTGCCAATGTTCAACCCGTAAAAAACTGATTCTGCAGATTCTAAATTAATCCCCATATTTTAAGTACAAGTAATAACTTCGTATCAATCATTGGTGACAGAAAAACCCCCAAATGGCGAAACAAACTGAATTGCGCAGGGAGCAGGCATTGGAATACCACGCCAGTGGAAGGCCCGGTAAAATAGAAGTAATTCCTACCAAGGAAGCCAAAACACAGCGAGACCTTTCTCTTGCCTATAGTCCGGGTGTTGCAGAGCCCTGTAAAGAAATAGCTGCTAATCCCGAGGATGTATATAAGTACACCGCTAAAAGCAACTTGGTGGCTGTTATTACCAATGGTACAGCTGTGCTGGGTCTGGGAGATATCGGCCCTGCAGCCAGCAAGCCGGTGATGGAAGGCAAGGGTGTTTTATTCAAAATTTTCGCCGATATAGATGTTTTTGATATCGAGATAGATGAGAAAGACCCAGATAAGTTTGTGCAAATCGTCAAAGCACTGGGGCCCACTTTCGGTGGAATCAATCTCGAAGACATAAAAGCACCAGAGTGCTTTTACATAGAAAAACAGCTGCGGGAACAAATGAGTATTCCCGTAATGCATGATGACCAGCATGGTACCGCCATTATTAGCAGTGCAGCTTTGTTAAATGCTTTGGAATTACAAAAGAAAAAGATTGATAAGGTTAAGTTTGTAGTGAATGGTGCAGGTGCAGCAGCCATGGCATGCGTTCAGCTTTATGTTGCATTGGGTGCCCGCTACAGCAACTTTATTTTATTTGATAAGGATGGTGTGTTGCACAACGGAAGAACAGACCTTGGTGAAATTCAACACAAGTATGCGGTAGAAAAAAAGGACTGGACACTGGAAAAAGCAATGAAAGATGCCGATGTCTTTCTAGGTCTGAGTGTAGGCAATGTAGTTAGCACGGATATGATTAAGTCCATGGCAAAAAATCCCATTGTTTTTGCTATGGCCAATCCCGACCCTGAAATAACTTATGATTTGGCAACATCTGTCCGAAAAGATATTATCATGGCAACGGGTAGATCTGATTATCCCAATATGGTGAACAACGTTCTGGGTTTTCCATACATATTTCGCGGAGCCCTCGATGTACGTGCCACCCAAATCAATGAAGCCATGAAACTGGCAGCAGTTCAAGCATTGGCAGGATTGGCAAAACTACCTGTGCCCGATATTGTGAACATGGCTTACAACCAACAGAACATGGCATTCGGTCCAGAGTATATTATTCCCAAACCACTCGATCCCCGGCTGCTTTCAGCTGTAGCCCCTGCTGTAGCGCAGGCAGCTATGGACAGTGGTGTGGCACAAAAAACGATTACAGACAAGGCGGCGTATGAACTTGAATTGAATAAGCGTCTTGGACTCGATAACCAGTTGATGCGGGTACTTGGAAACAAAGCCAGAAGAGATCCCAAAAGATTGTTGTTTGCTGAAGCGGATAACCAGAAAATTTTAAAAGCTGCGAGTATTCTTTATGATGAGGGATTTGCTTATCCCATTTTGCTGGGTGACCCTGTCAGGATTGGAAAGATTGCCGATGAAAACAACATCGATCTCACTGATATTCCAATTATTGACCCGAGAAGCGATGAACAGGAGGCGAAGAGAGAATTCTATGGCCAGCTCTTTTTCAAAAAACGCCAGCGCAAAGGAGTGAATCATTATGAGAGTGTCAAATTGATGAAGGATCGAAATCATTTCGGTTGTATGATGGTGGAGACAGGTGATGCAGATGCTATGTTGAGTGGCCTCACTAAAAATTATGCGGAAGCCATTCGGCCAGCGCTTCAAGTCATCGGAACAGAGGAAGGAGTAAGAAAAATTGCAGGTATGTATCTCCTGCTCA